>JBGPOI010000423.1:0-4655 GCA_041487975.1 Binatia bacterium
AAAGAAACACAAAACTAAAACAATCAAGCACAAAACAGAAAAGTCCTGTGAACAACCGAAAAGGAAAATGTCACGCTTGTGCAGTGATAACTCACGGTCTTATCCGGGGAGATCTGCTCCGTGTCCTGGGAAGTGGCGGGCCACGGAAAGTGACTGAGGGCGGGCGCAAGCCGCGCTGACCACGACGCAGCAGTCAGCAGAGGTCATACTAGCTCGGGGCTCTACACCAAGGGTTCAGAGTGCAGGACCGAACAGGGAGGGCAAGGCGGAGGGCTGACCACCTCGACGAAGACAGACCTGCACCAGGTAACGGCTTCGCGGCGGCGGGCCAGCGACCCAGCCTTGAGTGAGGTTCTCTGCATCTCCCTTCCCTCTCCTGCCTGAACCGCCTCGTGCGGACCCGCCTGCTCGGTGGGGTGGAGGCTGGGGAGGGTGACCTCCCTTCCCTGGCTACCCGATTAGGCGGCTCCCTGTCTCCTGTACATTAACAATCTCAATCCCATACCGTAGAGATCAAACCCGACTGCCGAATAACTGGATCACGAGTCACAAGAGGAACACCGCGAGAAATTGCTTCGGTGACGATGAGGCGATCGAAGATGTCCGGGATGGTCGTATATTGATGACTGGCTATGACAGTTTCGGGTAACAAGGGCGAGAGCGGATAGTTATCACTTGCCGCCATTGCTCGAAGGTGCAGGAGTAGGTGGTCGAGGGACGCACCTGGCAGGCGACCTTTCTGGACCACCATTATAACTTCTGCAACCACCACAGCAGGAACGTAGATGCATACTTGTCCTGCATCTGCGTCGGAGAAGACTCGCTGAGCCGCGCCACCCAAGCGTTGCGGCCAGTACAAATGCCACAACAGAGCATGCGCGTCCGTGATGTAGTTCACGGTTAGGAATCCTCCTGCACCCTTGCCTCCGTCTCCAACTTCTCGAACCGTTGTTGCCGTTCGTGGCGGAACTCCTGGAGAACGTCGGCTATTGGATCGACCTGCGGCGACGGGGGCGCCTGCGGCGTGAGGACGCCAGCGAGCTTTACAATTCGCTGCTCGGCAGAGGAGTCGGCCTGGAGGATCACCTCGGCTGGACCCGTCGGGAAGTCATCAGGCACCCTAACCGCTAGCTGGTGGTCTGCTGGGATTGTGACCTTGATCTTGTAGGTACGCATCTTATTCTCCCAAACTGTATATTTACCACTGTTGTGGCTCGCCAACAGCCTACCCGACCGCCACAACTGGCAGCTGGTCTTTTTCAGGTGACACACGGCTTCCACCGCATGAGCGGAGCGAGTCTCCCTCAGACGGTTGGTCTGTGCCACAGCCTCGCTTGGCGGTCAGCGCTTCGCTTTTGCTTATCCTACTGATAATTCAAGACCTGACCCCTATTTCCTCTTTCTGCGAACCCGTCTGGAATGATGACCTCGGTCGGCAGGCCGCAGCCGATGGTACCAAGAACCATTGCCAGGAGACCCACCGCGCATGCTCGCATCATGAAGATGTCCCGCTAACGGCTTCGGCATGCAGCTGACGGCGCTGCGCGCCGCAGCTGATGCCGTTGTTAGGCCCTGCCATAGTACCGCTTCGCTTGCTCCGTGACCTTGACGACGAACTCGGTCTTACCCCGCGTGTACGCGACCCGGTCGTGCGGTGAGGCAGACGCAAGCTGGGCCTTCAGGCACTCGTATTCTCTGGCCACTTCCAGGTGGTCGATCAAGTAGTCTCGGAAGAGGAGCCGATCCCAGTGGTCGGTGAAATCGCCCTCCACCATATGGATGTGGTGCGTACGGACACCGGTTTGCGGGTCTCGCTTGATGAACCACGCGTAGAATGGCGGGCCGTCGTCTCCGTGCGTGGGGCGCCAGAAGTAATCGTAGCCTTGCGATTCCAGCACCGGTGCGATCCGGACTCTGGTCGCTTCCAGATCGGTCACCTCCACCAGCATGTCCACGATGGGTTTCGCCGCGAGCCGCGGCACCGCCGTACTGCCGAAGTGCTCGACACGCCGGATCAGGTCATTCGGCAGGCAGGACAGTAGATGCTCCTTTTCTTGCCGGAATAACTTCGGCCACTCAGGGTCGTACGGGGCGATGGCCACTTCCTCGCGCACGACTCGTTGGATCCGTTGCTCTAGCGTTTCCATGTCGATTTGCATGGGCCTAACGCCCGCCGTCTCGGGCCGCCGCCCGGACGCGACTTTTCAGGGTCAGCAGCATCCGCAAGCGGGCGGCGATCACGAGCACGGCGTTAGTTAGGGTGTCACGTCGGTTCTTCCCCTCTCGGCTTGTGTCTGCTCGGTTGTCCTCTTCAATTCGGTTGTCACGTTGTTCCCCGAGGTCCACTTGATTTGATGGGATTCCCCGTAGTGGTGTGGTTGTTTCCCGGCTGAGGGGTAGGGGGATTGCCTTTTCCTCTTTTATAGCTTTTCGAGTCGTTCTTATTGTCTCCTTTTGCTACTCTCACGTGGAACCTCATATCGCAAGGTGCCTCCTCAGCGATGCCCCGGCTCCCATTCAGCATACGCTGGCACGTGTGAGCCGTATTCCAGCCACGAGACTTCGTGAGATTTCCAGATTTGCCACTCGGGCTTGACCTGTGGATCGTCATCCAGGGTGGCGACGCGCAGAATCACGTATTCTCGACCAGTCAGTTGAGCCACGAGCTGAGTGCCACAGGTAGAACAGAAATAGCGCTGTTTGCCCGCAGACGATTCGAACGCCTTGAGCAACTCTTGTCCCTTGACCCAGTGGAAATGAGCATGATTGACTGCGGCGGCAGTATTGAAGGCAGCCGCATGGGCCTTCCGGCACGTTCGGCAGGAGCAATGCTCAATCGGTGAATCCAGTTGTGAGACTTCATACTCAATTGCCCCACAAAGACAGCTTCCTTTCATAACCGCTAATACCTTTCTTGTGACCCCTAACGTCTCCAGTCACCGTTTGCCGCCCAAACCGAAACCTTTCACGTTCACCTCAAAACCCAAGCGGGCGGCAATACGGTGCAGTGGGTTTGATACTTATCCAGGCCTCCTCCCCTGCGATGTGCAGCGGTATGGTGGCTAGACCTAAAATTTGCCCCCAAGGAGGAGACCTGGATGAACTTCTACACGCAACAGCATAAACATTCTTGTGGGATCGATCTACCTGCACGCGCCCTGTACGTCTGTATTCTCGATCAGCACGGCACGAAACTCGTTCATAAGAATCTGCCGACGACCCCGGAAGCGTTTTTGCGGATCAGCGCGCCGTATCGGGACGACGTGGTCGGCGGCGGCGAGTGTATCTTCACCTGGTACGGGCTGGCGGACCTCTGTGCGAAAGCAGGCATTGCTTTTGTTCTGGGGCATGCCCTCTCTATGAAAGCGATTCAGGGCGGGAAAGCCAAGCACGATAAAATTGATGCGCAGAAGATTGCCGTGTTGTGACGCGGTGGGAGGTTGCCCCAAGCGGATGTCTATCCGGCCGAGATGCGGGCGACCCGAGACTTGCTCCGCCGTCGCTGTCATCTGGTGCGGAAGAGAGCGGAACTCTTAGCGCACATCCACAATACCAACAGTCAATACAATCTGCCGGAGAGCGGCAAGAAGCTAGCGTACAAAGCCACCCGCGAGGGAGTGGAAGAGCACTTCCCCGCTCCTAGTGTACGCAAGACCATAGAGGTCGAGGTCTCCCTCATCAATCCTTATGACCACCTCTTGGGGGAAGTGGAACTCTACATTACGCGCACCGCCAAAGCGCATGACGTGCAGACTTTTTCCCGGCTCCAATCCGTGCCGGGGATTGGCCAGATTCTCGCGCTGGTGATTTTGTCTGAGATGCAGGACAGCGCGCGCTTCCCCCGCGTGCAAGATTTCGTGTCGTACTGTCGTTTGGTGCAGTGCGCCAAAGAATCCGGGGGCAAACGGCTCGGGACCTCGGGCAAGAAGATTGGCCACGTGCCTCGGCGCTGGGCGTTTGCGGAAGCGGCGGTCTTGTGCTTACGCCACAACCAGCCCGGCAAAGAATATTTTACGCAATTGGCACAGAAACACGGCAACGCCACAGCGCTGACCGTACTCGCGCACAAGGTGGGCCGAGCCGTGTATTACAGGCGGTCGCGGGAACAGGCGTTTGCTCTGCACCGCTTCGTCTCCGCGTACCCGCTGAGGGGAGAGACGGAGCCCACGGTCTCACTGGCCGCTAACGGGCAGAGCCCCTTCGATGTTCCTTCCTTATCTATACAGCACGGACTGTGCGGGAATATCTGGACTACAGCCCCGGAGCCGCACCGTTTGCTTGGACCGTCTCTCCCGCTCACTCTCTTGGTGCTCCGTCACCACGTGCCCCGTGGCTGCCCCTCCACCGAGTCTGAGACTCACGAGGCGTGTCTTCGGACACAACCCGCTGGCAGTGCGTAGACCGGCATGAGGGGACAGCAGAGTTTCTCGGGCGTGGCCCTTGCGGGGGCCACTGTTTCCCGTGGACCAGTGCTCCCCCGAAACATTGACCCGCTAGAGGTGTGTGGTGCAGCTCCAGGCTGTGAGCAGCAACCGCAATGAAGTCAGCCCCGATCGCTTGGCACAGACGCTTCACTATTTGTTTCTCGGACGGCCACCCCGCCCCCGCGATGCATCCGTCTGTCCTCTTGACACCGGAGCCCTGATAGGGGTTAG
>JBGPOI010000424.1:0-4639 GCA_041487975.1 Binatia bacterium
AGGTCACCGCCGTGAAGTTGACATCCTCAGCGAGCTGGGCTAGCTCCACCATCTCCTGCAACATCTGCTGGATCTTCTCCGTGCGATGGGCGATCGGCGCCAGCCGCTCGCGCTCGACCGGTGAAGCCGGCACTGTGGGAATAAGCTGCATCATGAATTTCATGAATCCCTCCTTATGCTAAAGTACAAACCGTGTGCCCACACTGTTCTGCACGAAAGCCTGTGGCAGTTCGCGGGCGATGGCGTGGGTCGCCTTCCAGCCGGTGCAGTGCGCCGGCACGATCATTTCTAGGTTGAGTTCTTTCAACGCAGCCACGGTCGGTGGAATGATCGGCTCAAAGAGTGGGCCGGAGAGATGAAACCCGCCGATCACCGCGTGAACCTTCTGCACACCGGTTAGTTCCTGGGCCTGGCGGATCGTGTTGATCGCGCCGGCGTGGCCACAACCGGTGAGCACGACGAGACCCTTGTCCTTGACATGCACGACCACGGCTTGGTCGTCGTGGATGTACGGGTCTTTCTGCCACTCGTCGTTGCGCAGAGCGTAGTGCAAGGGAAAGCCGGTCTCGAAGTCGGTAGTGCGGTGAACCTGGCCGGTCACCAGCACAAGGCCGCCGAGCAGATAGGAAGGGCCGCGTTCCTCGATGAACTCGATGCCATCCTGTGAAAGAATACGCCGGTCCGGTGGCGGCAGGTTGATCTCATGCCCGTCGGGAAAAATCACTTTTCGTTCCAAGAAGGCGTCTGGATGCAGGAGTAACGGCATCTTCCGTTCGCCCAAACGTTCGACCATGCCCATGAGTCCCCGTGTATGGTCAGCATGGCCGTGACTCAGGACGATGGTGTGCAGCTCTTTTGGTTTGACCTCAAGCACGTCCATATTATGGATGAGGCCCTTCTTGCTCAAGCCGGCGTCAAAGAGCAGCGATTCGGAAGTATTGCCACTGCTTACAGTAACCAACGCGGCAAACCCATGCTCGGCGATCAGGCTCTCACGGGTCAGGGCATCTGGAGACCGCGGCAGACGTTTGACCTTGTTGCTGTCAGGCAAGAGCAGGTCGATGGTATTGTCCAGAATGGTGAGGATCTCGACTTTATCGACTTCTTTGAGTGGCATGGTGGGCATGTATTTCCCTTTACATCTAGGACTAAATCAGACCACTGTGGAGCAAGAATCCGCTAGTACTCTGTCACGATGAATTCATCGTGATGAACTACTATATGAGGAGCACGCCAAGATCTGGATTGTGGATGAGGAGCAGCTGCCCGGAAAGAGCCCAGTTCTTCGGTGGCGCAGGCCGCTGGCCTGCGCGCGCAGCCGAGCCGGCTGCGCCACCTGCAGCCTCTGTTTGCCTTTCACATCCACATCTTGGTGTGCCTTCCATATAGCACTCCGCTCTCGGGCGATGATTGTCTATTTCTCATTTCTTCATTGGTTCATTTTTCTCATTGTTTCAATGGCTCAATGGCTCAATTCTTCCAGCAACCCCTGCGCCTCTTGCAAGTCTTTTGTGTCAAACCCCTCAGTGAACCAGTGGTAAATTTCTGCGAGCATCTTCCGGGCTTCTTCTTTTCTGCCCTGCTTTTGCCACAGCCGGCTCAAGCTCACCACCGCTCGCAACTCCAGCGACTTCGCCTGCTGCTTCCGTGCAACTTCGATGGCCCTCAAGAAGCATTCTTCCGCTTCCGACTCCGGACTTCGGACTTCGGACGCCGGACTGTTTTGCACTTGAAACTTGGAACCTGGAACTTGAAACTTTTGCAGCGTAAGCTGCCCTTTGATCCGATACAGCTCTGCTTCGTGCTGGCGCTCCTCGGTTTTGTGCATGACAGTTGTTGCTTCAGCCAGCACATTGAAGCCTTCTGCTACTTGTCCCACCTTTCCCTGCGTTTCAGCTAACAGGGCAAGAAGCCCCGGCCGCCCTATCTGAACACCCATGGCCTGGAAGGTGTCCAGCCCCTGGCGCAGCTGCGCAATCCCTTCCTCTTCCTGTCCCTGCTCGGCTAGCGCCCAGCCTTGCAAGAGAGTTCCTGTCACCAACCAGAATGGAAACTCCTGCTCGATAGCGAGCGCCATCACCGCCTCGGCTCGCTCTTGGGCCAGTTGCCCCTCCCGGCGGCCCAGATGGAGCCAGGCAGCAAAGATAAGGGTATGACCCAAGCTAAAGGGGTGAGACAGCTCTTGGGCTAGGGTGAGCGCCTCCTGGATACTCTTGAGCGCCTGGTCTGGATAGCCCAGTAACCACAGGAACGAAGACGCGACGTTCCGGCAGCCCACTCCAGGGTCAAGCCCGTAGAGGAAAGCGAGGGAACGGTGCTGCTGAGGGTCATACAGGGCTATCCCCTGCTCCAGGTGCTCTCGGCTTGCCACCAGCTCTCCCACACGCAGCAAGGTGTCCCCCAGCGCCACATGGGCCTCCAGGAGGAGCGCCGAGTCTTGGACCGTCTGCGCCAGGCTGAGCAGCTGCTCCCCGAGTTCACGCGCGGTCGGGAACTCCCCCCGGACCTGATAAAACCCCCACAGCCCGTACAGCACCGGGAACAGTTGCGGGGTTTCTCCCATCTGCTTGCACAGCTCGCGCGCGCGGGCGTAGACTTGTCCCACCTCCGGGGCCGCATAGCCTTTGGTGGCCATCAGCGGCATGCCCAAGGCAAGTTGCAGCGTGAGTTCTTGGGGGATTCGTTCCGGCGTAGCCGGGAGAGTCTTCAGCAATTCCAGTCCCGTGGTGAGGTGAACGACCGCCTCGACGTTGGCCGAGCGCTGCACGGCCCGCTGCCCTGCCTGCTGCCAGTACGGGATGGCCTGCGCACTGAAGCCCGCTTCGGTGTAGTGATGGGCCAGCAGTTCCGGCTGGGTCTCTGCGGTCTCTGGAAAACGCTCCTCTAACACCCGGGCAATCTGTTGGTGATACCGCTGTCGCGTGCTCTTGAGTAACGATTGATACGCGGCATCCTGAATGAGCGCATGCTTGAAGACGTATCGTGCCTGCGGGGGCAAACCCCGCTGGTAGAGCACCTCGGCTTCCACGAGCTTGGCTAGTGCCTGCGGCAAGCTGGCCTCAGCCAGAGGTGAAACACTCTGGAGCAATTCATAGGAAAATTCTCGTCCCAGGGTTGCCGCCAACTGCGCCACTTCTCTGACTGGGGCCAGCCGATCGAGCCGCGCCATCAGTGCGTCATGCAAAGTGGCCGGAATCGCCAAGGGTAGGGGCGACCGGCCGGTCGCCCCTACATACAGTCCTGACTCCACCACCATCTTGGTCAACTCTTCCACAAACAACGGCACTCCATCGGTCTTGGCCACGATCTGGCGCACGACTTCCGCCGGCAACGCCTTGCCACTCGTTAGTTCCGCCACTATTGCCTCGACCTGCGTGCGGCCTAAGCGATGGAGAGTGAGCGGAGTCACATGCGCGCGGGCACCCCAGGGCGGGCTAAACTCCGGCCGAAAGGTCAGCAGCGTGAGCATCCGCGCCGTGGGTGCCTGGTCGAGGAGCAAACCGTGCAGCTCCAGGGTGGAGGGATCAGCCCAATGGAAGTCTTCCCAGGTAGCGAGCACCGGCTGGCGCTCGGCCTCCGCTAGGAGCCAGGCGCTCACGACTGCCTGGGTCTTCTGTTTCTGTTTGGCCGGACTCAGGGTCAGAGGCGGGTAACTCTCAGGATGCGGCAGCGACAGCAGTGCGGCAAAGAGGGGTACCACCTCCTGCACGGGCAGGCGGTACTCCTGCAGCGCCTGCTCGAGCTTGGCGAGCTTCTCTGCCGGGGCATCTTCCCGGCGAAACTCTAACAGCCGCTGCAGGTGATCGATCACCGGATAGAAGGCCGTATTCTGGTAATAGGGCGAGCAGCGAAACTCGATCCGGGTGTAGCCCTCCCGTGCCACCTGCTCTTTCAGCTCCTGTACGAGCCGCGATTTGCCGATCCCTGCCTCACCGCTGAGCAGCACCACCTGTCCTTCCCCTTCTTTCACCCGCTCCCAGCGTTCCACCAGCAGTCCGACCTCCTGCTCCCGGCCCACCAACGGCGTCAGCCCGGTAGCGGCCACCACCTCAAAGCGGCTCTGCGCGCCACTCTCCCCCAGCACTTGGTAGACAGAGACCGGGGTGGGAATCCCCTTGAGCGTGTGGGGGCCAAGATCACGGTAGGTGAAATACCCCTCGACCAGCCGATGTGCGGCTGCGCTGATCACCACGGTGTTGGGTTGGGCAATGTCTTGCTGCAACCGGGCCGCAATGTTGGGCGTCTCACCTACAATAGCCAGGGGTTCCGGCTGGTCGCCTACGCCCATCTCTCCGGCCACGACCAGCCCAGTGTGAATGCCGATGCGAACTTGTAGGGGCACATGGCCAATGGAAAAGCCAGGCCGAAGCCGTGCCCCTATGCCTGATTGCACGCGCTCATTCAGTCGTGGCAATTCCGCGAGGATATCCAGCCCTGCCCGCACCGCACGGGCGGCATCATCTTCATGCGCGGTGGGATAACCAAAGTACACCAACAGCCCATCCCCGATATATTTCGCCAGATACCCTTCGAACCGGGAGATAGCCGAGGCGCAGGTTTCCCGATACGCCTGGACCACCTCGCGCAGCTCTTCAGGATCGAGTTGGGTGGAGAGTGCGGTGGAGCCGACCAGGTCACA
>JBGPOI010000425.1:0-4634 GCA_041487975.1 Binatia bacterium
CAAGGTCCAGGTGCAACGCTTCAAAGGCTTAGGGGAAATGAATCCGCCGACCCTCAAAGAAACCACGCTCGATCCGCGCTCGCGTACGCTGCTGCGGGTGACCATTGAAGACGCCGCCCGCACCGAAGCGTCGATCCAGACCTTAATGGGCAAGGACGTCCAGCCTCGCTTCGCCTTCATCATGAACCGCGCGCCGAAGGTGGAAGAGGTAGATGTGTAGCCCACTGAACTCCTGAGAGCTCCCCGAAGGAGAAAAGCATGAAAACGAACCTCACAACATGGGCTCCGCTGGCCGGAAAGTGGAAGTTTGATGGCTCCACTGCAACATACCTCGGCCCAGAGGACCCTAATTTACCGTATGGGATGGCTCTAAGCCCCCTTCGTCTTCGCAGCGGTTCCATTAGTACAAGGGTATCCTTTAATGAGACGGAGGAGTCTGCAGGCAGAGTCCTGTTCGGATATAATTCTGCCAGTGGAGCTTATTTTTCTGGGGGGCTTGGAGGTTACAGAGAGGCGTATGTTCTTGATGAGTATGTACCAGGCAGAGGTTGGAAGGCGTTACGCGCCCTCGGAAGCAACCAGAACCTGAGCCCACAAGTCCCTTATGAGCTAGAAGTAGAACTACGAGGACAAAGTGTTCGTCTTATGGTTAACACCATAAAGGTGCTGGAAGAGCATCTGCCATACCCGCCGATGGGAGATCAGATAGGGCTTTTCGCATGGGGCACCTCGGAAGTGAAATTCGAGGACGCTGCAGGTGAAGGGGTGAAACCTCGGGCTTTTGTCGTCATGCAATTCAGCGAACCCTACAACAGTCTCTACTCTGAGGTTATCAAACCGGTAGCGGAGTCCATGGGACTCGAAGCGTATAGAGCTGATGATGTGTATAAACCGGGTATTATTCTGCAGGATATCATCCGTGGAATACTGGAAGCGGAGGTGATGATAGCGGAGATTACTCCTGTAAATGCCAATGTTTTCTATGAACTTGGCTATGCTCACGCCCTAGACAAACCGACTATACTCCTCGCAGAGGGAAGAAGCGAATTACCTTTCGACATCAGAAGTTATCGATGCATCTTTTATGACAACACTATCAGAGGCAAAACTGGTGTGGAGACAAACCTTAAGCAGCATCTTAAGAATATACTTGAAGGTGCTTGAGGGAGAGGAGTGACCTTTGAGACTGTAGTGAATCGACAGCTTATTCTCTGTTCTAGATCCCAGGATTATTCCAGAGTCGTCAACACGAAAAGACAGCCCGTCTCAACCACCAGATCCGTTGCCACCGCAGACATCGCTTCGCTGAGATCCATCCAGGCATCCTCATCCTGAGGAGAGGAGATACTGACTAGATAAGTGTGCTCGTGCCCGCACCAGGGTTCGACGCGATAGTGCCCAGCCGCTGAAGGATAGAGGCGTATCAACTCTGCAACATAGCGGTTGAGAGCATCTTTTTCTCTTTCAGGGATCATATTAGCACCTTACACCACTCCCTCCTCCCTTGTCTCTCTAAGATCGGCTATAAATTTTTTATGCCAGCCAAACGCCACCCCAGCCTCATTCCTCTCTCGCACGATCATCACCACGGCTTGGTCCTGGCTTTTCGTCTGCGCGAGGGGCTGCCACCCAACCGGAAGCCTGCGGACAGTTCGCAGGAGCAAGCTGAAGATGCGGTCCGTTTCTTCCACGATAACCTCGTCGCCCACTTTCGCGCTGAAGAAGAAGCCCTATTCCCGGCAATTCGTACCTGCGTGCCACGCGCTGCCACCCTGCTCGATACTCTGACTGCTGAGCACAGCGAAATGCGCGTACAGGTAGAAAACCTTGCCCAAGCCTCACCTGACGCGTCTACGTTGCAGACCAAGCTGAAAGCCTTCGCTGACTTGCTCGAACGCCACATCCGCCGTGAGGAGCGCGAACTCTTTCCTCTTTACGAGGCCAATATCCCAGAAGCTGAGGCCACCGGCATCGGCGCGGAAATCGCCCGCCTCACCAACAGGTAAGCAGGCTCCCACGCTTGTCCCACCCCGGGCAACCACATGGGGTTGCCCCTACAGCCAATTAACTGACACTCGGGCTCCCCACTTCCTTGACAGCCCGCACCCGAACCAGATAGGGGAAACACAGCCACAACAAGGAGGGGCTATGGCGCAAACACTACTGTTTCAAAACGCCCGGCTGATCGACGGCCTCGCCGATCAGCCCCGAGACAAGGTCTCTATCCTCGTCGCCGGCGAGCGCATCACCGCGGTCGAGCAGGACGACCTCACTCCACCCGCTGGCGCTCGGGTAATAGATCTCAAAGGCAAGACTGTCGTTCCTGGCCTGATCGACTCTCATGTACACACCACACTGATGGGCGACGAAGGTCTGCCCTTGTTCCTGGCCGCCGGCGTCACCAGCGCACGAGATGTCGGCGGTAAGTTAGAGAAGGTGCAACAGCTCAAGGCCGACCTGAATAGCGGGAAAAAGCTCGGGCCCCGCCTGTTCATCTGTGGCCCACTGCTCGATGGCGCCGATCAAAGTTTCGACTATAGCGCCCTTGCCGAAATGCTGGATAGCATCCCATCACCGGAAGCGGTGCCGCAGAAGATCGGCGCCCTGCTTGCCGCTGGTGTGGATGCAGTCAAACTCTATTTCACTTTGCCACCCGATACTGCCACGGCGGTGATCCGCTTCGTTGATAATCGCGTGCCGGTCACTGGTCACCTCGGTTACACGCATTCACTCGATGTCATCAAGGCTGGCATCAACGGCCTGGAGCATGTATGGATCTCGCCCTACAACGAGTTCTGCGCCCTGGACATGCAATTCGGCCCTGGCGCTTCGATGATGAACCCCAAGTTCTGGACGCAGACGCTCAAGGGCTGGGAAGAAGCTGATCTGCAGAGCCGCAGTGCACGCACCTGGTTCGACGCCATGGTCGAGCATCAGGTCAACATGGGCACCACACTCGATCTCTTGTGGCTGGCCAAGTGTGGCAGCGAAGGAGTACAACACGACCCCGACCGGCGTTACATCCCTCAGCCAGCACTCGCTCGGCAGAAAGCGATGGCCACACGGATAGGCGAACGGCCGGACTGGGATGTCCACCCAGGATTCTTCGATCCCTATCAGGGAACCAAGGCTCTGGAGAAACACCAACAGGTCACCCGTATCCTGCACGAGGCCGGCGGCTTGGTCGTCGGTGGGACCGACTGCGGCGCGCTTGCCTATCCACCGCCGGGGTTTGCCTTGCTGCGCGAAATCGAATTGCTCGCGGAGGCGATCGGCGCGATGGCCGCTCTCAAGGCGGTCACCTCGGTTGCAGCCTGTTACCTGCGGCAGCAGGACAATATCGGCGCCGTAGCGTCTGGACGCTACGCGGATTTTCTCATCGTCGATGGTGATCCGTTGCGTGACACGCGCGAACTGCGTAAGCTCACTATGGTCTACCGCGGTGGCGTGGCGCATGATCCCCAAGCAATTCTGGCGCGTGCGCCCAAGTCCGACGCCATGCAAGCGTAATCATACGAAGGAGGCCCTATGCGTTTCTTGCATACCATGATCCGCGTCAACAACCTGGACGAATCCCTCAACTTCTACTGCGAGAAGCTCGGCATGAAGCTCTTGCGCAAGAAAGACTACCCTGGTGGAAAGTTCACCCTGGCGTTCGTTGGCTACGGTGATGAGAAGGACGATACAGTGGTCGAACTGACTCACAACTGGGACACGTCGAGTTACAATCAGGGCAACGCCTTCGGTCACCTGGCCGTCGGCGTCGATGACGTCTACAAAGCCTGCGCTGATCTCAAGGCCAAGGGAGTCAAGGTCGTGCGCGAAGCCGGGCCGATGATGCACGGCGGCGCGGTGATCGCCTTTATCGAGGACCCTAACGGCTACAAGATCGAGTTGATCGAGATGAGCGGACCGCGAGGTTAGAAGAAGTTACACCTATCACCCAAAAGGAGGAGCATATGTCACTCAAGCCCGCCAAAGATTCCGTGGACGTTGGCATCTTTGTCAGCGATATCAAGAAAAGCCTTGACTTTTATCATGGCATTCTTGGACTAGAGAAAATCGAGGAACTGCCGACCGGCTTCGGCACGCTGCACCGGCTGCGCTTCGGCACCAGCGACGTTAAGCTGATGGACCCCAAAAAGGTCCCGTCTGCCGGAGCGATCGGTTTGGAAAAGCAATTAGGCATTCGCTATCTGACATTCGTGATCCGTGACCTCACCGGGCTCTGCGCAGAACTCAAGGGAAAAGACGTGGAGTTCACTATCCCTGAGACACAAATTCGTCCAGGCACGCGCATCGCTATGGTGAAGGACCCGGACGGTAACATCCTTGAGTTCGTCGAGCGCGGGTAAAACCTGTAGGGGCGCACAGACGTGCGCCCTGGTCCAATTCAGAAGCCTGAAGGAAAGATCCACTAAAACTGTGGCAAACCGGAGGTTAGAGAAGTTGCGAGCGCTGCTATCGATTCTTAGCTGTGTGTTGCTGTTGAGTGGACCGCAGCCAGCCTCCGCTCAATTGCCGATCGGCCCACCTTTCTGTTCCTTTCAGCAGATCCCCAATACTACCCCGGGCAGTGCTTATTCCCTGGCGATGAGCGCCGACGGCACGCGTATCGCCTTTGTGTCTACGAG
>JBGPOI010000426.1:0-4630 GCA_041487975.1 Binatia bacterium
ATACTCCCGCAACCACCGCGCCGTGTACGAGTTGCGGCCATTCTTGATTAGCTCGGCCGGCGGACCGCAGGCTACGATCTGTCCGCCTCCGGCTCCCCCTTCAGGACCCAAATCAATCACGTAGTCCGCTTCTTTGATGATGTCGAGGTTGTGCTCGATCGTCACCACGGTGTTACCTTTATCCACCAAGCGATGCAGGGTACGGATCAGCTTTTCAATGTCAGCGAAGTGCAGGCCGGTGGTGGGCTCGTCGAGCACATAGAGGGTCTTGCCACGCGACTCCTTGGCCAGCTCGTAGGCCAGCTTGATCCGTTGCGCTTCACCGCCGGAGAGGGTGTTGCTCGCCTGCCCCAGGGTGATGTAGCCCATGCCGATGTCGGTGAGCAGGCGCAGTGGGCCGGCAATCTTGGGAACGCCGTGAAAGAAAGTTGCTGCCTCTTCGATCGTCATATGCAGCACATCGGCGATATTCTTGCCGTTGTAGGCCACCTCCAGAGTTTCCCCATTGTAGCGTTTGCCGCCGCACACCTCGCAGGCGACGTACACATCCGGGAGAAAACTCATTTCCATCTTGATCTCACCCTGACCGGCGCAGGCCTCGCAACGCCCACCCTTGACGTTGAAGGAGAAGCGGCCGGGCTGATACCCGCGCAGACGGGCATCGGGCAACAGAGCAAACAACTTGCGCATCTCATCCCAGAAACCGACGTAGGAAGCCGGCACGGATCGCGGCGTCTTGCCGATCGGCGTCTGATCGACCTCGACTACTCGCTCAATGGTCTCACCACCCTCGATGCGGTCGTGCGCGCCCGCCCGACCGGCAAACAGGCCGAGCCTTTTCTTGAGCCCTTTGACCAGCACCTCCTGCACCAGCGAACTCTTACCCGAGCCGGATACACCGGTGACACAGGTCCAGGTGCCGAGGGGAATACGCACGTCGATGGCACACAAGTTGTGCTCGCGTGCACCCAGGATCGACAGGCATGGTCGGTTGTCCAGGGACCGCAGCGGCCCGAGACGCGGGTGCGCGGAATCGAGAAACTGGCCGGTGATCGAGTCGGGGTTGCCACGAAGTTCATCCGGGGTGCCGATCGCCACTACTTTACCGCCGTGTACGCCGGCGCCTGGACCAAGGTCCACGACGATGTCCGCGCTTTTGATCGTTTGTTCGTCGTGCTCGACCACCAGCACGGTGTTGCCACGCTGTTGCAGGTTGCGCAGGGTCGTCAGTAACCGCTCGTTGTCGCGCGGATGCAAACCGATGGTCGGTTCATCGAGAATGTAACACACGCCGCGCAGGTTCGAGCCGAGTTGGGCGGCCAGGCGGATGCGTTGCGCCTCACCACCAGAGAGCGTGTCTGCACGTCGATCGAGAGTCAAATAAGACAGTCCGACTTCATTCAAGAAGGACAGCCGCGGCACGATCTCCTTGAGAATCGGTTCGGCAACGAGGCCATCGCGGGAAGACAGCGGCAGTGCGGTCATGTGCTGGAGACAGTCCGCCGCCGACAGCGCCATCACCTGCCAAATAGCTTGACCGGACACTTTCACTGCCCGCGCCCGCGGGTTCAGTCGCGTGCCCGCGCACGCCGGGCACGGCACTTCGGTCAGGAACTGTGCCGGGTAGAGCGCCAGGTCCGTTCCTTCACTTTCGCTAATGGCAGCGTTGAGAATGGTGAAAGCGCCGCGTACATTGTCACCGTCGCCGGCCAGGACCAACTGTTGTTGCTCCTGGTTCAGTTCGCCGAAGGGCCGGTCCAGCGGTACTCCCTGTTTCTTGAGATCGCGCAGCAGCTTCGCATGTTCGCGTTTGAACTCCGGCCGGGTCAGCGGCAGCAGCGCCTTGGCGTTGAGTGACTTACCGGGGTCTGGGACCACCAGCACCGGGTCGAACTCCCACCGGGAACCCAGACCGGTACACTCCGGACAAGCGCCCTGGCGGCTGTTGAACGAGAACATGCGTGGGTCGAGAGGATCATAGCCTAAGCCACACGGCCCGCAGAAGAGTTTCTCGCTGTAAATCCGCTCCGTTCCCTCTCCCAGCAAATGCACGGCGCCGTTTCCCACCCGCAGGGCAGTGTGGAGCAAGGGTTCCAGATTGTGAGAGGCGCCGTTCACCCGCTCCGCGCCGACGACAATTTCAATGTCATGCTCTTTGAAACGAGCGAGGCTCATGCCCGGCGTGATGGCCGTGACTTTGCCATCGATGCGCGCTTGGGTGAAGCCGAGCTTGCGCGCGCCGGCCAGGACGTCTTTGTGAAATCCCTTGCGGCCGCGCACCACCGGCGCCAGAAAGGCAACGTGCTGATCGCGGAAGTTCTCGCGGATGCGCTCGAGCATCTGGCTGCGGCTCTGTACCGACAACGGCTGTCCACAGTTGACACAGTGCTGCACCCCGGTTTTGGCATAGAGCAGACGCAGGTAATGCGAAATCTCGGTCACCGTGGCAACAGTGGAATTACGACCGCCGCGGCTCATGCGCTGCTCGATCGCCACCGTCGGTGGGAGGCCGGTCAGCAGATCGACATTGGGTCGAGCCATGATCTTGATGAACTGCCGGGAATAGGAGGACAGGCTGTCGATGTAGCGGCGCTGCTCTTCGGCGTAGACGATGTCAAAAACCAAGGTGGACTTGCCCGAGCCGGACAGGCCGGTCACCACGACCATCTCATCCCGGGGAATCTCCACGGAAATGTTCTGCAGATTGTGCTCCTTGGCGCCAACCACAGAGATCGCCTGGTTGGGGGCTGGGGGCCGGGGACTGGGGGCTGGGGAAAGTTCGGACTTCGGACTTCGGACTTCGGACTTCGGACTTATGAGTCGCGAGAGATACTGTCCAGTATGAGACGCCTTGACCCGCGCCACTTCCTCGGGAGTACCTCGGGCGATAACCTGTCCGCCTCCGTCTCCGCCTTCGGGTCCCAGGTCAATGATGTAGTCGGCGCACTTAATCACTTCCAGGTTGTGCTCGATGATCAGCACTGAGTGGCCGCGCTCGACCAGATGATTGAAGGCGGTGAGCAGTTTCTCGATGTCGGCGAAGTGCAGGCCGGTGGTAGGTTCGTCGAAGATGAAGAGGGTGCCCTTTGCAGATTGCTGTCCCCCCTCACGTTCGTGCTTCGACGGGCTCAGCACGAACGGCTGGCCCACAGTGCTTGGCTCCTTTTCCCGTTCGCCTTGAGCTTGGCGAAGGGTGACTTGGTCGGAAGATCGTTCCCGCCCAATATGCGCCGCCAGTTTGAGCCGTTGCGCCTCACCACCAGAGAGGGTAGTGAGCGACTGACCCAGCCGCATGTAATCCAAACCGACCGCGGCCAGTGGCGTGAGACGCCTCACCAACTCGGCCTGTCCAGAGAAAAACTCCAGCGCCTCAGTGACTGTCAGGTCCATGATCTCAGTGAGGTTCTTGCCCTGACAGGTCACTTCCAGTACTTCGGCGCGGAAGCGCTTGCCATAACACTCCGGGCAGGGCACGTACACATCCGAGAGAAACTGCATCTCGACTTTCTCAAATCCTTCACCCTTACAGGTTTCGCACCGTCCGCCTTCAACATTGAATGAAAAGGTGCCGGCACTGTATCCGCGCAGTCTGGCCATCTCAGTCTCGGCCAGCAAGCGGCGCAACGGTTCAAACGCCTTGGTATACGTCAGCAGGTTGGCGCGTGGAGTAGTACCGATCGGCGCCTGGTCAACGAAGATCACATCGGCCAACAGCTCCCCGCCCGCAATGTCACGGCAGGCGCCGGGGATGCCCATCGGTTCGCCTTTGCGCTTTTTCAGACCACGATAGAGGACCTCTTCAACTAAAGTCGATTTCCCCGAGCCGGAGACACCGGTGAGACACACCATGCAGCCGAGCGGAATCTCGACGTCGATATCTTGCAAATTGTTGGCGGCTGCGCCGAGAATTTTCAGACTGTGACCGGATCTAAACGCACGCCGCCGTGGCGGTAGGGGAATCTCCTGGCGGCCGGACAGATACTTGCCGGTCAGAGAACGTTTGTCACGCAGCAGCTTGGCGTATGACCCGGCAAAAACGATTTCTCCACCTTTCTCGCCGGCGAGCGGCCCGAGGTCGAGAATGTAATCCGCCTCTTTGACGATCTCCGGGTCGTGCTCGACCACCACCACGGTGTTGCCGTTGTCGCGCAAGCTTTTGAGGATACGCACGAGCCGGTGGCTGTCGCGGGGGTGCAGACCGATCGACGGTTCATCGAGGATATACAGTGTATTGACCAGCGCAGAACCAATGGCGGTGGTCAGATCCACTCGCTCCAACTCGCCGCCAGAGAGGGTGCGGGACTGACGGTCCAGCGTGAGGTACTCGACGCCGACCTCGACCAGATAGCGCAGACGTTTGCGGATCTCTTCCAGGATGAGATGCGCCACCTGGTCCTGAAAAGCGGTAAGTTGCAAGTCACGAAAGAAGGCGTAACACTCGCCCACGCTGAGTTGGTTGATCTCCACCAGCGTCTTGCCGCCCACACGGTAGAGGAGCGCGTCAGGCTTGAGACGAGCGCCGTGGCAGGCATCGCAGGGAAAGTAACCACGATAACGAGCGAGAAACACGCGCACGTGCATCTTGTAGGTCTTGGTCTCCAACCAGCGAAACCAGCCACGCACGCCGTAG
>JBGPOI010000427.1:0-4610 GCA_041487975.1 Binatia bacterium
CGAGCGCTGGCTCTTAGCCGGGTCCAAGCCGGGCAGGTGCATTCCGAGAACCAAGTGCGTAGTGCGCATGTTTTTGCCGGATTGTTCGATCTCGCGCGCCACTTCTTCTGGCGTGCCGATCATCGGCGCGCCGATCATCTGTCGATTGGTATGGCGCAGTTGGGCTGGTGGCGGTAACTGCCCAAACTGATCGTCGCCCTTGAAATCCTTGGCTTCGACCAGCCAACGACCGTACCAGGTGAGCATATAGTGCAGGTGCTCCTGGGTATCGTCCCAGGCCTGGTCATGAGTCGGTGCGACATAGGCCCAGTGCAACTGCGCGGCATAATAATCCTTGGGATCGCGGCCATAACTGCGTAGCGTATCGTCGTAGACCTGCTGGACAGTCGGGTCGGCTACTCCCAGGAAATGGCAACCCAGGCGCGCAGCTCGCTCCACTGCTTTTTTACCGCGCGCGCCGATCCACAGTGGCGGGTGCGGCGTCTGCGCCGGTTTAGGCATCAGACGGATATTTTTTAAGTGATAGTGTTTGCCTTCGTGAGAGAACGGGTCCTGGGTCCACATCCCCTTGATGACCTCGATTCCCTCTTCCAGGAGGGAGGCTCGCTGATTGCGGGGAATACCGTAGCCGTCAAATTCTGACGGCGCGTAACCTTGCCCCAGACCCAGATCAAAGCGGCCGTTAGCGATCACATCCACCGTCGCCGCATCTTCGCCGACCCGCACCGCGTTGTGCAGCGGCAGCAACAGGAGGAACGTACCGATCCGCACCCGACTGGTCATGCCGGCAATCGCGCCGGCGATGGGGAGCAGCGAGGGCGAGTAGCCATCTTCGGAAAAGTGGTGTTCGGTAAGCCAAATGGTGTCATAACCCAACTCCTCAGCCAGCCGCACCTGACGTAACTGCTCGGTGTAGAACTGAGGGAATGGCTTGCGCCATTGTGGTGGATTGCGAAAAGGAAAAAGCAAGCCGATATTCATAATGTCCTCCTTTCTTTCTTATCCTACAAACCAAAAAAGAGGTGCCGGCTCACAACGACACCCTCTGACTGAGCGTGGCGTGTCTATTTGAAGTATGGAATGACGCACTACCCCACAGGTTGATCGAGTCCATGACCTTGATGAATTGAGGTTGCCTGTACATCAAAAGGAACGAATGATCAATCACGCCTGGCTTGAGGAATGGTCGGCGCAGGTGTTAGGATCCAGTATGATTGTAGCAATAAGCGGCTTCTTCGAGATGCCGCTCACTCAAGGAGTACCTACAATGCTTAAGAGTGTTACAGGGGTGTACCGTGACGGCAAGATTGAGCTGGCAGAGGCGCCTGGCAACGTCCCTGACGAGACGCAAGTCATCGTCACCTTCCTCGAACCTGGTCCTATCGATTTGCAGGCACGTGGCATTGACGAAGCACAAGCGGCGGATTTGCGTGCCCGCTTGAAGACTTTCGCTGAAGATTGGGAAAGTCCAGAGATGGACGTTTACAATGACTACGACGCTGCCAAAGCCAAGCTATAAACGTGGGGATGTTGCACTCGTGCTCTTTCCGCACTCCGACCTGCGCACTGCTAAGCCTCGCCCCACATTAATCGTCCAAGCTGATGATCTACAGACAGGATTACCGCAAGTCATTGTCGCGATGATTACCAGTAAACTGTTTCGAGCCAATCACCCAAGTCGTGTCACCATCCTCTGCTCCACGCCCGAAGGCCAGCAATCAGGTCTCCTTACCGACTCTGTGGCGATGACCGACAATCTCGCCACGATTTCTGAATCCGAGATCGCTCGCACGATTGGCACGTTGTCGATGTCCGACGTTGATAGGGCCTTGCGACATACCTTGAACCTATGAAAAGAGAAAAAAGAGGGATCGCGACCGACTCTGTGAAATATGTCTAATCACGTGGGAAAGACCGTTCTTCTTCTCGGTGCAGGCGCGTCTAAGGCCTCGGACTTTCACCACAAGTCTTCCACTACAACTCCATTGAGAAGTACATTTGTACCCCAGAGGCGTCTCTCACCTAATCTGGCCATGTAGGGTACTGCGGTCTGGAGTCCGCCAGGGAACAGATAGCAGAGATTACGATGCGGCCTTCCGCCGCCGGTATTTTTCTACCATATAGGAGCCGGCAGCGACTGAGCCACCATCGACCGCTAAAACCGTTCCGGTAATGAAACCAGAATCTGGAGAGGCGAGGAACAAAGCCGCGTGGGCAATCTCTTCGACTTTGCCTAGTCGAGCAATGGGCATGTGCTGCGCCCGTTCACGCAGAGCATCAGCAGGCCAAGTGCGCAAGAGTTCGGTATCGATCGGCCCAGGGGCAATGGCATTCACGGTAATCCCGTAGTCGGCGAGATCGAGGGCAGCCGCTCGGGTTAAGCCAATGATCCCTGCTTTCGCTGCGCCGTAAGGAGCGAGATCGATCGGTCCAATCAGCCCAGCAATCGAAGCGATGTTGATGATGCGGCCATACTTCTGCTTGGCCATTTCCCGCGCCGCGGCCTGGGCGCAGTAGAACGTGCCGAAGAGATGGATGTGCAGGTGACGCTCCCAGTTTTCTTTGGTGATCTCCAAAAACCGCTGGGCTTTGCCGATGCCGGCATTGTTGACCAGGATATCCAGCTTGCCGAGCGCCGCAGTAGCTTCACGCACGGTCGCCTGTATCTGGTCGTAATCACTGACGTCGGTGGTTTTGACGAAGACCCGCCTGCCGAGCCCGGTGATTTCCTCACCGGTCGCTTGCGCCCACTCACCGTTTAGATCTACCACCGCGATGTCTGCCCCCTCGCGGGCGAAGCGCAGGGCAATCGCTTTACCGATGCCGCGGCCAGCGCCAGTGACGAGAGCCACTTGACCCTGAAGTTGCATAGATCACCTCCTTTTTCAGAACACTTTCCCGGCCATAAATCCACCGTCGATGGGGAAGGTTGCACCAGTAATAAAGTCGGCCTCGGAGGAGGCGAGGAAGAGGATCAGATTGGCAATTTCTTCTGGCTGTGCCCAACGGCCGGCGGGGTGAGCCCTTTTTAGACCTTCGACGATCTCAGGTTTGTCGAAATAGGACTCCGTCATCGAGGTCCGGACCACCCCTGGGGCAACCGCGTTCACCTGGATGTTTTTGTCCGCCAGTTCCAGCGCCATTTCTTTGGTCAGGCCGACCACCGCATGCTTAGAGGACACATAGGCGGCACGGTTCGGCACGGCCATCAGACCGGCGACAGATGCTAAGTTTACAATCTTCCCGCTCCTGCCCTGGGCAACGAGGTGTTGAGCAACGGCCTGGCTGCACAGGAACGTGCCAGTGAGATTGGTAGCGATCACTCGCTGCCATTCCGCAAAGGGCAACTGCAGAAAAGGCACGATCTCCCGCACGCCGGCACTGTTGACCAGCATATCGATACGACCCAGTGTACCCACCGCCTGGTTCACCATTGCCTGCACCGACGCCGGATCGGTGACATCAACGCGGAGAGTGACGGCTTTCCTGCCGCTCTTTCTCACCTCCTGTGCAGTAGCCTCAGCTCCTGCCGGACTGACATCCGCCACTCCTATGTCAGCTCCCTCGCGGGCAAACGCGAGACACACCGCCCGGCCGATCCCGCTGCCGCCACCGGTCACCAGAGCGCATTTATGATCGAAGCGCATCTTATCTCTCCTTTTATTACCCGCTTTTCTCTCCCCGCTTCCCCTTTTTCCCTTTTCGCCGTTTTCCCCTTGTCTTTCCGTTTCTCCTTTTCGCCATTTACCCTTTGGCCCTCTTGTCTTCGACCAATACACCCCTCTCTCTCAAGGCCTGGATCTTCTCGGTCGAATACCCACAGAGGTCACGTAATAACTCTTCGTTATGCTGCCCCAGGTGTGAGGCTGGCCCAGGGATGCGTGGCGGAGTCTTAGAGAACTTGTGCGGCGACTTGAGGAGGAGAAGCTCACCGTAGTCCGGGTTCGGCGTCTTTTCGATCATACGTGCGCTGAGATGGGGATTCCGGGCGAACTGACCGACCGACAGGATTGGCGCCGCCGGCAGCCGCAGCTCATCGGCCAGGATGCGAATCGCCTCTTCGTCACTGGGCAAGGTTTGTAACCACTCTTCGATGATAACTTTGAGGGCGTCAGCGTTTTGAATGCGCCAGCGATTGGTCTTGAACTCCGGCGAGGCTAGCAACTCCTCATGTCCCATTTTCTTCACCATCGCTTCCCAGTGGGCGTCGGTAATCAAGCCGATGGCGACGTAACCGTCTTTGGATTTGAACGCGCCATAGGGAAACGCGCCGGTCCGTTGCGTGCCGCCACGTTGGGGATCAACCTCGCCGTTGGTGATGCTGTAAGCCGCCAACGCCCAGTCGTGCGCGTTATAGGCGCAATCGACCAGCGCCAGGTCGATGTGCTGGCCCTCGCCGGTACGTTCACGGTGGAAGAGTGCGGCACAGATAGAACCGAAGGCGTTGAGCGCGCCCATATGGTCGCCAATGGCCGAGCCTGGGTAAGCCGGGTAACCATCCGGTTCACCCATCATGTGCAGTATCCCGCCCGCGGCCAGCGCCACCAGGTCATTGCCGATGCGATGCGCATAGGGGCCGGTCTGCCCGTAAGTCGAGACCGAACACATGA
>JBGPOI010000428.1:0-4604 GCA_041487975.1 Binatia bacterium
GCTGAAATAGAACTTCAGCAGCAGCGGTTCGGTCAGTAATCCCATGTCAAGAAAGTTCAGCGCGGCCCGCAAAAATCCCGGCTCGAAGATCTGCAGAGTCGGTCGCAGCTTCAGCTCGCGACAGCCTTCGAGAAAGTAGCGGATAGTGTCGTAAGAATTTTTGTAGACAAAATTTCCGCCACGTACGGTCTTGCCGAGCAGGTCATATTCGGCAAAGTTGACCGAGCCCATGTCCGCCGCACCGAGATCCGGATAGGTTTGAGGGTCTTTGCACAGCTCGTAAAAGTGCTGAAACCGCGGTGCCGGGTCGTCGCCAAAGGGGAACGTCGGCCACAGCAGCGGCTTGCACTGCTCGCGGGTGAGCTTAATTGCCCGCGCGTAGTAGTCCACGGTTTGCACCCAGGCGCCATCGGGCTCGCGCACATGGAAATGAATCAGCGCCGCGCCGGCCTTGCAGGTGGCGATGGCGTCCTGCGCGATCTCTTCGGGGCTATAGGGAATGTTAGGGTTCCGTGCTTTCAAGGCATTGCCATTGATCGCCGCCTCAATGATAACTTTACCCATCGGAGTCCTCCTTATTTGCTCAGCGCGAAAAATCTGCGCCTCTCAGTGTTGAGGTCCTTTATTCTACATTCCCGGCGATGACGCAAGAGAAAGAGTTCAGAGTCAAAACAGGGCTAAGGCGGGTCAAAGCAGGTCTCAAGCAAGTCAGGGCAAGTCAAGGCAAGTCAGAACAGGTCAAGGCAGGTCTGCGAAAGACCGGACTTTATCCAACGGTCGTGGTGGCGGTGTGGAGAAAAGAGAGGTTTCCCTTGCATTCTTTGGCATTCCACGCTCTAAAGCAGATCGTAGAGGTGAAGGCATGCGCTGTTCCCGCAGGGTCTCTCACTTGCGTCACCCCTATGCCACCGTACTCTGCCGGAAGTGGTCACTCCCGCCGAAACCCTCCACTTGCTCTCGACTGTGACGGAGGAATAGTCTTTGGCGGAAAGCTCAAATGGAGGGAACACCGATGAAACGCAGCACCGAACGAATCTTCACTACCCACACCGGTAGTTTGCCGCGGCCCGATGATCTGGTGACGATGCTGTTCGCCAGAGACAAAGGCGAGTTGCAAGATCAGGCGGCCTTCGAGGCGCGGGTAAAGACCGCGGTGGCCGAAGTTGTACGCCAGCAGATCGAGTGCGGGGTGGACGTGGTCAACGACGGAGAGGCTGGGAAAGTTGGCTACTCCACCTACGTCAAAGATCGCTTGACCGGCTTCGAGGGTGAGGCCGCTCCAGTTCGCGCTGCAGACCTGCTGGAATTCCCGGAATATGCTCGGCGCGTCTTCCGCGCGAACCGTATGCACCGCCCGGCCTGTACTGGCCCTATCGCTTACAAAGACAAAGCAGCGCTGCAAAAGGACATCGAGAACTTCAAAGCGGCACTACAGGGAGTGGAACCGGAGGAAGCCTTCCTGAGCGCCGCCTCTCCCGGTGTGATCTCGTTGTTCCTTAAGAACGACTACTACCCGAATCATGCGGCATACCTTGCGGCGTTGGCGGATGCGATGAAGGAGGAGTACGACGCCATCCATCGGGCGGGCTTTCTCCTCCAGGTCGATTGTCCGGATCTGGCCATGGGCCGTCACATCCAGTTCGCCGATGCCAGCTTGGCGGAGTTTCGCCGTAATGCCGAACTGCATATTGAGGCGCTCAATCATGCCCTGGCTGACATCCCGCCGGAGCGGATGCGGTTGCACCTGTGCTGGGGCAACTATGAGGGACCGCACCATCGCGACGTACCGCTCCATGACATCATCGATATCGTTCTGAAGGCACGTCCGGTGGCTATTTCCTTCGAAGCGGCCAATCCCCGCCACGCCCATGAGTGGAAAGTATTCCATGAATTTACGCTGCCGGCGGACAAGGTACTTATTCCTGGCGTGCTCGACTCTACCACTAATTATATCGAGCATCCGGAACTGGTGGCTGAGCGCATCTGCCGGTTTGCGGAAGCCGTAGGTCGGGAGAATGTCATTGCCGGCACCGACTGTGGCTTCTCCACCTTCGCCGGAATCGCAGACGTCGATCCCAAGATTACTTGGGCCAAGTTTCGGGCGATGGCCGAAGGGGCACGCCTGGCGTCGCAGCAACTGTGGTAAGAAGGGCCGGGGGCTGGGGGGCAGGGGTTCGTGAGAACAGAAACAAATGGCAAACGAAAGAAACCCGGCTTGAGGCGAATAATATACCTCTGCTGCATACTGTCTGGACATCAATATCCGGCTACAGTACGACGCTGGCTCAAGCCGGCTAGCCCCTTGAGGGGGCGTTGTTGTGTCGCTCGGCGATTGATCGCTGAGCGTTTGCGGGGTTGCACAATAAGTATGTGAAAAGCACTATGAGAGCTGTCCATGTTCCCTCTTGAGATCACCGCCGTTACCCTGTAAACAACCCCTGGGAGCAGCAACTGACTCGCGGTCCGAGAGCAGGAAGAGCGGAAGAGCCCGCCATGAGTTCCGGGAGAAAAGAAAATAGCGGTAAAACTCGTACAAGGGAGACGCCCCGGCGCCTCGTGTCCTTGGACGATTACCGTCGGTCTAAGCTGGAGACGTTAACAAAACGGGGACAAGAACTCCGGGCGCAGAAGACCAGAGAGACCAAAGAGCAGATCGAAGAGGGGGCATACTACGTAGAAGCTACAGACGTAGCCAAAAGTGTCGTTCGCAGTGAAGTCACCCGCTTACTCGGCGGCAAACGTCCAAACCGCGGCACGAGGAGAAAATCATGAAGGTAGGCGTCAATTTTCTCATGCGGAACCCAGGCTGTCGTCGAGGACAATAGGCGACGCTTTGCCGCCGAGGTGATGTCGGCGCTCCAGCGGGACGGGGTGCGCGTCAACAGGGCAGCGCCTCTGCATGCAGCGGCCGACTAAGGGGCAGCAGATGAACAGCTTGGTAAGGGGGGCCATTGCCCCTCTTGCTGTTCTATACGCATAGCACGAACGCGAGGAGGTTAGGATGCAGTTCGGCTTCATGGAAGACTTTCGCAATCCCCAGTCGTGGCGGCGACCATACCCAGAGTTGTACCGCGCCCTGCTCGAGCAGATCGTGCGAGCGGAAGAACTGGGCTACGACAATGTATGGCTGACCGAACACCACTTCACCGAGGATGGATACAACCCATCGCTCCTGCCCACCGCCGCAGCCGTAGCCGCGCGTACCAGCCGTATCCGTATCGGCACCTTTGTCTTGCTCCTGCCATTCCAACATCCTGTGCGGGTTGCCGAGGACGCGACGTGCGTGGACATTCTCTCTAACGGTCGCTTCGATCTGGGTGTGGGGCAGGGGTATTCGCACGAAGAGTTTAATGCCCTGTGTATGCGCCGCGAGGAGCGCTCGGCCCGTCTGCACGAAGGCGTGGAACTCCTTCAACGTCTGTGGACCGAGGAGCGGGTCACGTTTTCCGGGAAATTCACTCAGGTGAAGGACCTGACGCTCTCGCCCAGGCCAGTGCAGCAACCCCATCTGCCTATGTGGATCGGTGCACGGGCTGAGAAAGCCACGCGTCGTGTCGCCCGTATGGGCTGCCACTTGATGGCGACGCTCGGTCCGGATCCAGCGCCATGGTACGTGGAGACGCTCAAAGAGTGCGGCCGCGATCCCGCCGACTTCAACATTGCCCAACTGCGCCTGGTCTATGTGGCGGAGACGGAGGATCAAGCCTGGGCAGACACCCAAGAACATATCCACAGCATGATGGAATTCTACGGTAAGATCCTGGCCGAGGCCAACGATGTGCCTGGGGATGATCGGATGTGGCAGTTCAAACGGCCGCAGGAACTCCGCCATTCAGCGTTTGGCCAGGCGGTGATGATCGGCACTCCCGACCAGGTGGCGCGCAAGCTAGAGCAGTTCCGTCAAGAGTTCCGTTGCACCCACTTCATTATGAGCACCCAACTGCCAGGCATGGATCCAAGAAAAGGAACCCGGGCACTGGAGTTGTTCGCTCAGGAAGTGATGCCCAGTTTTCGCCAATAGAGTCGAACCTTGCTGTAGGGGCGCACGGCTGTGCGCCCGGTCTTGTCGCAGAGGAGGGCTACCGTGCCACGTCCAACCCACATCCTCGAAGGTGTTCGTATTCTCGATTTTACCCAATGGCTGGCCGGACCGCAGGCGACCCGTCTCATGGTCGATCTTGGTGCTGAGGTCATCAAGGTCGAACTGCCGCCGAGAGGCGAGCACAGCCGCAATATCCGCATCGTGCCCAAGGACGGTAAGGATGGCGCCACGCCTAGCTATTTCATTATGCACAATCGCGGCAAGAAGAGCCTGTGTGTGGATGTGAAGACCCCAGACGGACAGGCAGTGATTAAGGATCTGCTCAAAGAGTCGGACGTGCTGTTCGAGAACTTTACGCCGGGGATCATGGCGCATTACGGCCTGACCTATGATGTCGTGTCACAAATCAACCCGCGCATCGTCATGTGTTCGGTCTCGACTTACGGGCAGACCGGCCCCTATGCGCATCGCATCGGCAATGACCTGGTGGCGCTGGCCGCGGGCGGGATACTGCACATGATGGGTGAACCGGATGGTTACCCGGCTTACCCAGGCTCGGCCA
>JBGPOI010000429.1:0-4598 GCA_041487975.1 Binatia bacterium
GGTAAGGCCGATCCCCGTCCACCCTACCGAGGGCGGAAAAATCCGGCAAGTCATCTACGAACTGAGGCACCGTCTTAGCGTCTAGCGGCGTCTGAGTTATTAATTTGCTTGCCAAAGTGTCGGACCCTATAGCGGCGAACAACAAAGCCGAAGCTCCCACTAGTCCCAGACACAACTGCCTTCTTCGATCAGTCATGAATTGTCCTCCACTACAGTCAGCCAATATACTCTTTATACTTAAAGCAATACGCAGCCAGCATATTGGGTAATGTTATACAAGTAATGCTACTCTTGTGAGATAGGAGTAACAGATGAAGTAGCGGATTGCACCGAGGTGATTTTCCACTTTCTTGGAATCCGCCAGCGTGCTGCGCACCAGCCGCGAAACCCGCCGGCAGAGCGTGTTGTTGAACCGCTCGATGTGATTGGTTTTGCGGGCGTGCTTACTGAGGAGAGAGGTCGATTAATTCACACTCTACGGCAGCGCTCGATCGCTCTGAGTTTATTCCACGCTCCGAAATACCAAAACAAATAGAGTGATGCCCACAGTCACGGCGCAAATCCCAAGCGCCTCCCTCATCCACCTGCTTCCCGCCGCCGCGTCGCTCGTCGGTGGGGAAAGCCAGAAATTGAGCACCCGGGTCACTACGGGCATGATCAGCCAGGTTAGCAATGCGACGGAGAGAATGTTCCCGATTAGCATTTGGACCGGAAACGTCAGATTCTGCATCCACGGATTAACGATCAAGCCCAGAATCATCACTGTGGGATACAGTGCCAGCAGCACGCTCAGCGCCTGCTTCCATGCGGGTGGCACATTCACCGGCTCATCGGCCCTGCGGTTCAGGTTGAACCATCCTTCCAGTCCCGTGGCTAGGCGGTGTTCGTGCACGCTTTCTGCAATCGGAGTGAGTTCCTCCAACAGCTTTTGCCGCTCTTCGGACTTCATCCAGGTATTGAGGTGGTCAACGGAATCGTAGCGGACAATATCCACCCACTCATCCTGGAGTTGGCCTCGTGGTTCAAAAGAATCGGTCGCCAAGTAACCAGGGTAGTGCGCCTGGGCAGTGATCGTCTTGCGCCTCCAGGCGCGGTAGTCGTCAACCTTTCCCTTCCGGACATGATGCGTAAACACCATCGCGACCGGAGGTTCGGCTTGATCGTCGCTGGCGAGGACCTGCAGGTGCGCTGGCTCCGCGAGACAATTCTCTATCCGCGCTGCCAGCCTTTTACGCTCGGGGCTCTCGAGCCAACGCTGCATCGCCTGATTGGATTCGAGGCGGAAAATGGCGACCCATTCTTCTTGCAGACCGGCAACCGGACTAAGCACCTCCGTGCCGATGAATCCCGGAAACTTCCGAGCAGCCTCGGTAATGGCCGTCTGCGCCTCGCAGTACTCTGCGACCTTGTCGGCGAGTACTCGATGAGACGCGAGAGCGGTCGCCGGCTGCGGAGTTTTGTATTCAGGTGATTCAGTTGAGCCCATGTTACTTTCCGCTACCTTCTGCCAGTTTCTTCAATTCCACCAACAGCAAGAGGGCTTCCAGAGGAGTCGTATGAAGCGGATCAATGCCTGACAGACGTTCGATCACATCGGGTGCTGTACGAAGCACGTTTTCTTTTTCTTTGTCTGCCGGAATGAGTCCGTTCCGTTTCGCTTCTTGCGCCGTTGCGTTGAGGGCGAAACCTTCTTTTT
Source organism: Binatia bacterium (assembly GCA_041487975.1). GTDB lineage: Bacteria > Desulfobacterota > Binatia > Bin18 > Bin18 > JACQEL01. The sequence goes on from JBGPOI010000429.1 coordinate 1,697, forward strand.
CCTGCTGCCAACCGGTCAGCAACCTTCCCGCGCGTTCAACGACAGATTCCGGTAACCCCGCGAGCCGGGCGACATAAAGACCATAGCTCTTTTGCGCCGCGCCCGGGACGACTTTGTAGAGAAAAGCCACTTCATCCTGATCTTCCCTGACTTCTAAACGAGCGTTGACGATGCCGGGGATCGTTTCCGCCAACCGGGCCAACTCATGGTAATGGGTTGTGAAGAGTGTTTTGGCCCTGACTTCCTGAGCGAGGGTTTCTGCCACCGCCTGGGCGAGGGCCTGCCCGTCTGAGGTGCCGGTGCCACGCCCTACCTCGTCGAGAATCACCAGACTCTTGGCGGTGGCGTGACGTAGGATGTTGGCCGTCTCCATCATCTCCACCATAAATGTCGAGAGCCCGCGGGCGAGAAAATCGGCCGCACCTACTCGGGTGAAGATGCGGTCCACCACGCCGATGGTTGCCGTCTCGACGGGGAGGAAACTGCCGATTTGCGCCAGGATCACCAGAAGAGCGGCCTGGCGCACGTAGGTACTTTTCCCCGCGGCGTTCGGACCGGTCAGAAGGAGAAGATGGCGGGTGTCATCGAGATCGAGGTCATTCGGGACAAAACTGCCGGTGAGTGCTTCCACCACGGGATGGCGTCCTTCGGTGATGTGGACCTTATACCCAGCGGAGACTTCCGGGCGCGTCCACCTCTTTTTAGCCGCCACTTCCGCGAACGCGCACAGGACATCGAGGGTACCCAAGACTCCGGCCGTTTGCCGCAAACGATCCGCCTGCGCCGCCACTTGCTCGCGCAGATGGGTAAAGATGTCATACTCCAGCACCCGGCTGCGATCAGCGGCGGAGAGGACTTTTTCCTCAAAGCGTTGCAATTCTTTAGTGAGGAAGCGTTCGCCGTGCACCAGCGTCTGGCGGCGAGCGTAGGACTTCGGCACGAGGTGAAGAGAGGATTTGGTGACCTCTAAGTAATAGCCGAAGACCTGGTTGAACCCGACTCGCAGATGGGCAATCCCGGTTCGTTCTCGTTCCTGCCGTTCAAAATTCGCCAGCCAACTGCTTCCGTCGGTCTGGATTATGCGCAACTCGTCCAGCTCGGCAGACACACCGGGGCGGATGATTCCGCCTTCTTTAGCCAGGGCCCTGGGCTCTTCCACCAGGACTCGTTGGATGTCCGTGTGAATATCGTCTAAAGGATCGAGTTCATTATGCAGCGCGCAGAGGAGGGCTGCGGTAGATGAAGAGCACAGTTCGCGCAGCCGTGGCAGCGGAGCCAGCGAGGATTGGAGTGCGGCTAGGTCCCGGGGATTGGCAATAACTGAGGTGATACGCGAGGTCAGCCGTTCCAGGTCAAGAATACGCGAGAGCAACGTCCGCAACTCGGCTCGCAAGTTGTGATGGGCGACGAGTTCAGCAATCGCATCTTGCCGTTGGCGGATTTTCTCCACCGAAAGGAGAGGGTGGAGGAGCCAGTTCCTCAGTCGCCGTCTGCCCATGCGCGTTTCGGTTATATTGAGGATGGAAAAAAGCGTGCCTTCCTCTCTCCCCTCGATGATGTTTTCAACGAGTTCCAGGTTGCGCTGCGTTTGTGGATCGAGGAAGACAAAGTCTTCGCTGCGGTATGGTTGTGGAGCTTTGAGATGCGGCAGGAACGCTTGTTGGGTTTCTTTCACATAAGCCAGGAGCGCGCCAGCGGCGATGAGTGAGCAGCGATTCGACAATGCCAAAGCTTCGGCGACCCCGCGGCCAAAGGAGTGCGTGAGCTGACTGAGTGCTCTCTCCGTGGTAAATTCTGCGCTCGGCCGTTCGGTGACGAAAACATCCGCGTGCCCGCTATTGTCGATGCGCTCTCCTGCTCTGAGGACGATCTCTTTAGGTTGGAGCTTGCCGAAAAGGCCAGGCAGGTCTGCCCAGGTGGTTTCGGCCACGAGGAATTCACCGGTGGCAAGCTCGAGAAAGGCGGCACCGACGCGGTCTTTCTCGGGGAAGAGGGCGGCCAGGGTCTGCTCTTTTCCTCCGGTTTCGAAGAGGGTGCCCGGTGTCACCACCCGAACAACGTCGCGCTTGACGATCCTCTTGCCTTTTTGTGACTCTTCAAGCTGCTCACAAATAGCGACCTTATACCCCTTCTCGACTAAACGGGCGAGGTAAAATTCTAGGCGATGGTGGGGCACGCCGCACAACGGTACGCGTTCGCGGCCTTTGCCCTGTGGTCGGGAGGTCAGGACGATATCCAACTCGCGCGCTGCCACCGCTGCATCGTCATAGAACATTTCGTAGAAGTCACCCAGGCGAAAGAACAGTAGCGCGTCCTGATGCCGGGCCTTCGCCTGATGGTACTGCTCCATCAGGTCGATTTCAGGGGCACGGGGTGGGGCGGCAGTAGCGACGGGAGTCTGCCCGGGTTTTCCTTTAGGCATGGCGGTCCTGGTTTCTCGACGGTCAGAAAAGCATAATCGGTTGGCAAGCGGTTGGCAAACGGACCTGGACGGGAAAGCCACCTCTGCTAAGCGCTTGACTTGACGGTAAGGAGGGATGGCTGAGCGGTTGAAAGCGCCAGTCTTGAAAATCGTACGGGCGGAGGGGTAGAGGTGTTCTCTGGGAGAAATGCCTCACAGGAGATGCGCAGACGTCAGCTGACAAGTGGGTTTCGGACAGTCAGTCCTGGAAATCGACCAAAGTCCCTATCCGCAGTCCACAACGCCTGGACGCCATGAAGCTTGCACCGAGCAGCGATCCGGGCGTCATGCACCTGAGCACCAACGACACGACCGTCTTGGAGAGTGGCGCGAAGCTCCGGCCAATACTCCTCGGATTCCGATAGCAAAACGAGACTAGGAGATTCTAGCCATGCCTCGACTTGGTCCAAAGCCGCAGCCAAAGGAGTTGGTGGGGCATAA
>JBGPOI010000430.1:0-4598 GCA_041487975.1 Binatia bacterium
ACCTGCTCTTCTGCGGGTTGGTGAAATTGGCGATAAGACATCACCACTGCCACGACCACAAACACGACCAGTATCGGCATCTTGCGCACAGCCACGCCGAGGCCCCGCAAGACTTTGCGCAACAGACCGAACGGACCAGTTCCAAAGGAGGAAGTTGATGAAGACATGGCACGGAATGTAGCACATCGTCCGACTTATACTGAAGGCCACTCATCAGGCTCACCCTGCTTCCCAGTTACGACCTTGTACGTCGTCCGCACAAAGCAGCTCGGCCGATTGCCTAAAAAGAAAAGACCGGAGGCCGATATATCCACTATTGAACGCCATGATTCGTAAAACGAATAAAAGAGCTTAGGTATGAAGGAGGGTGGCCACATGACCGAACAAGCAGCAGAGCACGCGCCAGTCCACAGAGAAGGGCGGGGGAGGCATTGGGACCGATGGCTGGAGGAGTTGCGCGCCCTCCCGGCAGAAGCGCCGGAATGGGGTGGAGTTGCCGCCTTTGTTGCCACTCTTCAGCAACTCACGGAGATCAAGCGGCAAGAACGCGACAGCCGTTCCCGATTGCAGCAAGCCCTGGAGCGGCTCGTGACGCAATGCGGCGACGAACTGGCCTTCTTCGGCCTGACGGACGTTCCGTCATGGACAGCCAAAACTTGCCTGCTCGCCGAAGTGCTGACACTGGCAGCTCAGGTAGAGCAATTCCAAGCCGTGCTGCTGCGCTATCGCGACTTGCGCCAGCAATCTACAACAAGCGCCGCCGAAGATAGACAACGGCGCAAAGCACTGGACGGGTTGGATGAACAGATCACCCAGCAACACAGTCGCCTAGCGGCCGTACTCTTGCCGTCTGCTTCCGCACCATTGCTCCAGCAAGAGCAGTCACCAGCGCCCAGTGAAGAACCCGCCCCCTGTGAAAAAGGAGTTCCCGTCGATCTCTCCTCCCCTCCGCAGCCTCTTGATACTGCCCCTGCGTCACTGGAGCCGGGGGTTCTTCTCACACCCACGGAAAGCACGAAACCAGTCGTGGAAGTCTCCTTACTAGAGTCCGCACAGCCCCTAGCAGACCGGGGATCCGCCCTGAATGTCGCCAACGGCGCTGGACCGGTAGTAGCAGCAGAAGGGCCTGCCACCACTGCCGTACTGCCGTTAGAGTTCCGTTCCCCTCAGGAAGCCGCGGTCCTCTTGCAACGCGACGACTGCGAGGAGAATTGGCATGCCCTGCTTTGGGCTTGCATTGCCGCGGACGACCTGCCAATGGCCTACTGGCTGGCGCGATCCCGGCAAGCCAGTGAACGACCCAGTCCTGTGCCTGATTGGTTATTGGCTGCAGGACAAGGAGCGCGTTGGTTGTCTCCACACTCGGAGGATTTTGTTGGAGAATTGTTGGATATCGCCCGCGCCCATCAACCCGACACCGATGAGGCGAAGTTGCTGGGGCTGGCCGCGGCGCTTCGTCCTGCCCTGCTAGCTCCACACAGTGAGTTCACTAGTTGGTTGACAGTACCGGACTGTTGCCCGGTCTTGCGCAACCTGGTCTCGGCCGTGACCGCGTTTGCCCATCTCGGCAGGGCTTTACGGTCTGAGGATCCGGAGAATGTGGCTGCGGTACGCAGCTCCGTGACAGAGACCCTCCCTGAGGTGGAGGCCGCGCTTACCGCATTGAGTAATTCTAGCCAATCCATTTCACTCGCCGTGGCGGCACGCGCTCTCCTCCGGACCATCGGGCAGGTACGCGAGACGTTACTCTTGCCACCCGCATCGTCAGGCACGGCATCATCTGCTTCCAGTAACTGGGAGTGGTTGCCGTTCGGTACACGCAGTTTGTTTGTCGCGCTGAGCCGCAGACTTCTGTGGCTCCCCGAGATTCCGCTCAGTGACGATGGACAACCACCCTCGGAAGCTCTGCCCCAAATCGCTCCGCTGTTCCGCGATACGTGCGCCGCCGGGCGTACCTTGCGAGCCGCGCTGGAGAAATGGATCGAGCAGCAGGACTATCGCTTTGTCGATGTCTTGCTGCATGTCCTACACAGAAGTGAGACAGACTTTCCCCTCCTGTCTCGCCGTTACCAGGATGCCTTAGCCAACTCACGAGCAGTTTTATGCGATCAGATCGCTCAAACGCAAACCGCGATTGAGCAAGCGGTGATGGACAGCCTTATCTCCGACGAACGCACGTATTATCACGTGACAACCGAATCCGTTCATCCCGACGAAACCCTGCAGTTCCCCCCGCAGTACGCTGCCTTGCAGCAGGTGCAAGCCGAGCTAGCGGCCGCTCGACAGAAACGGCTGGCAACCCTGCGCACGGACTGGCAGAACCTCCAAACACGCCTGGGGGAAGCCATCGCCCCGGCAAAGCGTCAACAGATTTCCGCCTTCGTTCAGTCAGCGACGGACCGCGGCGATACGCAACTAATTGAGGAGGCAGTAGCCCGACTGACGACCGTCCTTGATGCTAACAGGCCGCTAGAAGAAGAGTGCTTCACGTCTCAACCCCCAGCACGTAATCCGTTGGCGGAGTTTTTGCGAGCCACGCCACAGATCGAGACTTGGATGGAAAAAGAGGTGGGACTTCTCCAACCCATTGCGACGGACATCCGGCAAGGACGCGCACGCGCTGGGATCGCCTTCGGAGAACTGCCAACCGCACGGCTCAAGGAGGCGTCGGCTGCAATCGAGACGTGGCGGCAGTTGAAGCAACGCAAGGCTCAAGGAGATGGGAGTGTGCAGTCCATCACCCTGCTCCTGCGTTACCTCGGGTTCGTCTTCGAACTCCGGACCGCCGCGCCCGTGCAATTAGAGCAGCGCAGTGGGGATTGGGTACAGGTTCGCGCCCACATGTCAGCCGGCGGCCTGGCACTTCCCATCCCGCAATTAGGTTCGCAGGCACAAGGTCGATACGACGTGGCGTGCATCTGGCAACGCCCGGGCGTGGACACGCTCAGCGCATGGCTCCGCGACCTGCGTGCAGAAATTCGCCATGTGCTGGTCTTCTACCTTGGACGCCTGACTCCTCGCCAGCGCCGCGACCTGATGCTCAGAGCCCATAATCAGGATCTAGCGCTGATGGTGCTCGACGAAACGTTACTTGTCTTTCTTGCTGGAGAACGTGCCTCACGCCTCCCGGTTTTCTTCGCTTGCACCCTGCCCTTTGCCGCTTTCAATCCTTATACCTCAACTCCGGTTGGCGAGGTGCCGCCTGAAATGTTCTTTGGGCGGGAGACTCTGACACGCGAACTGCAACGTCCAGAAGGAAGTTGCCTGCTCTACGGTGGACGGCAGGTGGGCAAGTCGGCTCTCTTGCAGCACACCCAACGAGAATTTCACCATCCGGAACGCGAGGACTATGCCTGGGTGGAAGACCTCACACAGATTGGGACCTCCCCGGAGGGCCAGTCCACGCAAACCGTCTGGCAGAAACTACGCGACGCGTGCAAAACCGCCGGCTTCATTGCACAGCGTGTGACAGCCGACAGGCCAGAAGAGATTGCCAGATATGTCGCCGAGGCTCTGCGCGCGGTCCCCGAGCGCCGGCTCCTGATGCTCTGTGACAACGCCGACCATTTCTTGGACGCCGATGCGAAAGACCGCTTCGGTATGGTGGAAGCCCTACGGAAACTGATGGTCGATACCCAGAGACGTTTCAAAGTAGTCTTCGCTGGCGGACACCAAGTCCAACGCTTTCACTGCTTCCCATACCAACCTCTGGCACCTTTCGGGGATCCGCTGGTGGTCGGATCGCTTGAACCGGCCGACGCCCGCAGATTAGTCACTGAGCCCTTTGCCACTCTGGGGTATCGCTTTGTCGATGAGGCGGCAGTGCTCCGCATTTTAGCCTGCACCAATTACCACCCCGGGCTGATTCAACTGTTCTGCCAGGAACTCCTCACCAGGCTGCAAGAGCGTCCTGACGGAGACGCACCGCCGTACTCTATCGGGCAAAGCGACGTGGAAGATGTCTATCGCAGTCGCAAAGTACGAGAAGGCATCCGGGAGCAGTTTGAGGCGACGCTAGCGCTGGACCCACACTATCAAGTCCTCATATGGACCATGATTCTGGAACAACGGAGAGCAGGCGACAACTCCTCCCACGCTTACACACCAGATGTCCTTTGGCAGATGGCGCAACCGTCGTGGCCACGCGGCGAGAATCCCCTTGACGAAACTCAGCTCCGCGGGTTACTCGACGAAATGTGTGGACTCGGGGTACTGAGGGGCAACGGGGACGGACAATACATATTGCGCAATCCGAACCTGATGCGGCTACTAGGAGCGGATATCGAGGATCGTCTGCTCAAGCTCGCCCAGCCATAGCTCTGGGCGAGGAGAATGGCTTGCCGCCATTCTCCTCCTTTCTCCCTCTCCTTGCGCAGCCGATCTCCGTCTCGACCATCGATCGACAACGGGGATGGACAGCGAATAGAGAGGGAGCCTAGAGAAGGCGGAATGGAGGCTTACAGATAACGGCATTGATAGCTAAACCTGAGATAGAGAGATAGCCATGGGGATGTGGAAACGAAACAATCCCCAATAGCGGCATGGCAAGAACAACGTCGGTGGCAGGCGTTAGAACTTAAACATGAAGGCTGGACACA
>JBGPOI010000431.1:0-4584 GCA_041487975.1 Binatia bacterium
GATGATCTTTACGGTGGTCTTTGGACAGTTCGCCAAGATCCCCTCGGATGGCTTTCCCTACGCGGTCTTTGCATACACGGGCCTCCTGCCTTGGAATTTTTTCTCCCAGGCCATCAGTCGTAGCGGAGGCAGCTTGGTAGGCCTGTACGACACTGCGCCACTCTTCCGGGTCGAGTTGCTGCGAGAGCGCAGTAGAATCCACGAGGTCGCAGAACATTACCGTCAACTGCCGTCTTTCAGCCTCTGGCCGAGGAGAGTCTAGGGTCTGGCGTCTAGCGTCTAGCGTTTGAATTGGTTGTTGTTCTTCTGCTCCTCTCCCCGATTCTCCGATTCTCCGTTTCTCCGTTTCTTTTCCTGTTCCCCCGCCGACCCACACCAGCACTTTGCCGTCTTCGTCGACGGCCACGCGTTTGGCATCGATGAGATCGGCCTTGAGGTCTTCGAGGTACTCGTCATCCAGAGTGAACTGGCGCTTCAAGACGCGATACGCTACTCGGCCCTCCTGCTGGAGCAGCGCGACCACCTGCGCCCGGATTTCCGCAAACGTCATTGCCAGCCCCCTCCCTAAAGATCTCTACTATTCCCTTTCCACATTTGCCCCTGTAAGCGCAAGTCGCACCCCCCTCTTGGCCGTTGAGAAAAGGGTATGGTAATTTCTCCCTTATGTCTGCCAAGAAAGTGAAAGTCGAACGGCGGGGCGTAACCAGAATTGAGGCGCTCCGCCCGGTGGCGCCCGCGCCGAAACGTTGGTCCCTCCTAGCGATCCGCATACTTGCGGGCTTAGGCTTAAGTATTGCGACCTATCTTTCCGTGTTGCACTACCAGGCCGGCGCGGGCGGCCCGATCAATTCACCGTTATGCGCGGTCGGTACGGCTATTAATTGCAACGCCGTGCTCAGCAGCGCCTACGCCCGGCTCTTTGACGTGCCGGTGGCCGTGTGGGCGGCGGTGACTTATGCGATCCTGCTCGGGGTCTCTTTCCTCGGTCTGCCCGGTCTGCTGGTGTTGCTCTGCGGCTGGACGTTTGCCTTCTCGGTCTACATGGCGGGTTTGTCGTTTTTGGTGATTAAATCGGTGTGCCTGTTCTGTCTGAGTCTGTACGCGATCAATCTCGGTCTGCTGCTGAGCGCCGTGGCGCTCGCGCGTACCTCTGCGTTGATGGCCGGACGCCAAATCGCTTATAGCGTGGCGGGTTATGCCGTCCTCGTCATCGGCCTGGGCTGGTGGCAGACCCAGGCCGTGGCGACGATTGCCCCTCCGGCTCCCGCTGCCACGGGCGCGCCGACCAAAACCGACACCGACTATGTGCGTTTTTACAACACCCGGCCACTCGTGACTCTCCGCGGCACTGAGCGGCATACGAAAGGACCTGCCGAGGCGGCATTAACGGTAAGTGAGTTCGTCGACTTTCGCTGACCGACTTGTGCACGCGCCCGTGAGGTGCTTAAACAAGTCGTGAACAAAAATCCCGATAGTGTCCGACTGATCTTTCACCATTATCCGCTCGACAAAGAGTGTAACGCAACGTTGTCCCAGCAAGTACACGCCGGCTCCTGTGGGGCCGCATTCGCCGCTGAGTGCGCCGGCGAGCAAGGGAAGTTCTGGGAGTATGCGGACCTGCTCTTTGTCGATCAAAAAGTGTACACGCGCCAGGACCTGGAAACCTATGCGGGCGCCGTAAGCCTCGATATGGGACGCTTCAACGCGTGCCTGGACGAAGGCCGCGTGAAAAACCGCATCCAAGAAGACATCGAGGAAGCCGGCCGGGTCGGGATCAAGGCCACGCCAACACTGGTGGTGAACGGTCACTTAATCGAAGGGTTACCTTCACCCGACCAGTTTGCCACCATGCTGGCGCTGGAGAAGAAACAAGCAGCGCAAAAATAGTAATGAGTGCTGAGGACTGTGGACTGAGCCGAAAAAAGTAACGAGTGCTGAGGACTGACTTACGGTTTTCCGCGTTGTTCGTCTCGTTGTTTCTCGACCGAGGCACGCAGACCGCCGATGATGCGGGCAAGTTCTTCCGCTTGGGATAAAAGATCATCAAACTTGGTTCGGTCCAGGTAACCGACATCGAAAGCCACGTAAAGTTGCGAACGAACTTCAACGCAGGAAGCCTTTGCGACAGAAAGAAACTGGTGGAACTCACCTCGGCTACCACGCTCGAAGCCTTCGGCTACGTTCGACATGATAGAGACTGCTGCTCGTTGGATCTGTCCAGAGAGGCCAAAATCCTTCGCAAAGATGCCCTCCCGGGTGATTTTATAAATTTCCCGAGTGAGTTCCCTGGCCTTTTGCCACGCTATCAAATCTTCAAATCGCTCAATGCTCCTGCTCATTGCTTAGCCCTCTTTTACTCAGTCCTCATTGCTCAGTCCTCAGTCCTTTCTAAGGCACGATGACGTGCTCCTTGGTGATAATGAACGGGAGCCGACCGGGCGCGATGAAGTTGACTTCGTCTGCCCGGGTGCGCGCGTACTCCGGTGTGGTGGCTGACTCGCGCATCGCCTGCGTGTCAGCGAACCACGTAATCGCTACCCCATCATACATTGGTGTCTTGCCGCTGTCGTAGATCGAGCGCCGGGTGTGACTTTGCACATAGCGTCGCACCATCGGAATCGCGGCGCCGAGCGGGCCGTGGACCTCGCGCCAGTGTTTTTGGAACGCGTCGATCGACATACCCGGTTTGTGAGTGACAAACTCCATGTTCTTCACCCCGTTTGCCGGGATCGGTCCGTCTTTGATCACATGTTCCTCGGTGATGATCGAGCCCATAGTGGAGAGGTCGATAAAATTAGGCTCGTCAGCGCGCACCGCCGCATATTCCTTTGTTCCGACGAGTGCACGCATCGCTTGCGTGTCGTCGAACCACACCTCGGCGGCGCCGTCATAAGCCGGCTCGCCCTTGCGATAGCCGGAGAGCAAAGTGTGCGACTGCACGTATCGGCGAATGCCGGGCATTTTGGCGACGATGCCTGCGTGAGTCGTGCTCCAGTAAGTGTGGAACGCCTCGAGCGACATTCCTGGTTTCCGTTTGAAGAATGCGACCATTTTGACCATAACGTGAGTCCTCCTTCTGTTGATCTCTCTCTACGCTGGAAGAGAGGCGCAGGTCAAGAGAATTGAGTGTCTGGAACAGGGCAAACGCACCTAATTTCAAAACATTAAAGATACTTAGCACTTACGTGGTCAGGTCGTTTGGGGTGCCAATTTGTAACTATTTGATTGCCCTAAGCTTTCCGATTTAGATGCGTTTGCCCTGGTGTCTGGAAGCAAAGGCGTATAAGAAGCGTGTTGCAAATGGCGCTCTTATCATGCGAAAGTAACGCGTTCATGGTTCGACAAGCCTGTCCTGAGCCTGTCGAAGGGCTCACCACGAACGGTTCTGTTGTTGCTTCCCGTTCGCCTTGAGCCTATTGAAGGGTGAACGGTTTGAAGCTCCGTAAAGAAAGAGGAGTAACGGCGTATGGACTTCCAATACACCCCTGAGCAAGAAGCCTTTCGCGCCAAAGTGCGAGGTTGGTTAGCGGCCAATCTATCGCCTGATCTCTGTGTGGATGATGCTAGGGATGAGCGTATCGCCCCGGATCGTGAGACTTTTGAGCGCCGCCGTGTCTGGCAACGAACCATGTATGAGGCCGGCTGGGTCGGCATCGCTTGGCCCAAACAGTACGGCGGGCAAGGGGCCGACCTCATGGAGCAGGTGATTTTTGATGAGGAGTACAACCGAGCGCGTGCTCCGGTGCTGCCGGGTTATTCAGGGATCGCGCTGTGCGGCCCGACTCTCATGCAATGGGGCGCCAACGAGCAAAAGCAACGCTTCTTGCAGCGTATTCTCGCTGGCGACGACATCTGGTGCCAGGGCTATTCCGAACCGGGATCTGGCTCCGATCTGGCGAGCTTGCAAACTCGCGCGGTTGACATGGGCGACTTCTTCGTCGTCAACGGGCAGAAAGTATGGACTTCGGGTGCGCAGTTCGCCGATTGGATCTTCATGTTGGTGCGCACCGACCCCAACGCTCCCAAGCACAATGGCATCAGCTATCTGTTGGTGGACATGAAGACCCCAGGCATTACCGTACGGCCGCTGGTGTTGATGAACGGCCATGCGCACTTCAACGAGGTGTTCTTCGAGGACGTGCGGGTGCCGAAAGCGAATCTGGTCGGCCCACAGAACGAAGGCTGGAAGGTCGCGGTTACCACGCTGATGTTCGAGCGCAGTATTGCTGGCGGCGGCGGTTACCGGGAGCAGGTGCAGCGGTTGGCGACTCTGGCGCGGCAAGTCGAGATCAACGGGCGGCCGGCGTGGGAGCAGGCATGGGTACGTCAGAAACTGGCGCACTTGCTCATCGAGTGTGAAAGTATGAAATACACCCGCCTGCGTAGCCTTACCCGTCAACTCAAAGGTCAACCTCCCGGGCCGGAAGGGTCAATGCTCAAGCTCTATGGTTCCGAGTTGGGCGTGCGCATTGCCCAATTTGCCAGCGAGATGCTAGGTGACTTCGCGATGATTAACGAATCTATAATTGAGACCGTTCCTGATGCGCCACGGTGGTACAACCGCGTGCTCAGCGCCCGGCAGTA
>JBGPOI010000432.1:0-4572 GCA_041487975.1 Binatia bacterium
CCATCTTCTTCCAATAGGCATCGACCCAGCCCTGGTTGATCCTGTCGTAGTCAGACTCTGGCACGCCGGTCTGAGTGAAGGTAAGACGCGTGCCGCCTTCGACTTTTTCCAGCGCAAAGGTCGCCGTAGAATAGTGGCCCTCCGGCCAATCGCGACCACGCCAGGACTGGACGATCCTTTCGTCTGGCACCAGCTCCAGATTGATGCCGCTGATAAAGTCTCCGTACGCCGTGAACTTTCCTCCCACCTCGCGGCTGATGCTGACGGGTTTGCCGATGAACTCGGCATGCTTACGCGCATCCATCAGCGCTTCATAGACTTCATGAGGGCTCGCTTTGAAGGTGACAGACTGCCGGATGGTTTTGAACATGGCTGGTCTCCTTTCTTCCCGTCCTCGAAGGGGCACGTTCTGGCTATGTAGACGATTGAGGGAACAAGAACGATCCGGCGTGGAATTTCAGGCATGATAAAGAACCGGTCCGATGAGCGACCATCGGACCGGCGTCACTCCACACGTGCCTACGGGTTCGGTTACATCTGCGGCATTTGGGGAAACTTGGGCAGGTCGGGATTCATGTAATCCCAGGGCTGGGCGCTGGCCGTATAAAAGTCCATGCCTGGCTTGTACCAGCTCGGGTCATCCAAACTACCGGCCATAATCACTATGAGGTCGGATGCAACTGCCGGTCTGCCAAACAACCGTGCGCCGCAATTGGGGCAGAACCCGCGGCTCACCGTGTTCCCGCTATCGCCCTTCACATCGTAGTATTTGACCTCGCCCGTGATTTTGAGGGCGTTTTTCGGCACGGCGAGCGCCGACACAAACGCGCCGCCGCTCGCCCGCTGGCAATCGCGGCAGTGGCAATTGCCAGCCATGACCGGTTCAGCGGAGCATTCATAGCGGACCGCTCCACACATACAACCGCCAGTAAAAGGTGTCGCCATAAGAAATTCCTCCTTTCGCATAGCTTGACATACTGCACTTATATACAGTATTAGGGAACTATGTCAACTCTCCCCTTGACGCTTCGCCAAGAACGATTGTTGCGAATCATTGAGACCTCGCTGGCGCGACGCGGGTACGTCCCCACGCTCCAGGAAATGGCTCAGGCGATGAGCATTGCCTCCCTGCAAGGAGTGAAAGATCACTTGGCTGCCTTAGAGCACAAAGGGTATGTGCGCCGCTTTCCAGGCCGACGGCGGGCAATCGAGGTTACGCAACGGCTCGTCCCCCTGGAAGGCAATATTCCCATCTTGGGACGGGTGGCGGCTGGACAGCCCCTGTTGGCGGTGGAGAATCAAGAAGGTTTTCTGAGCCTCGGTTCGGCACTGCTAGGGAAAGGCACCCATTTCGCCTTGCGGGTGCAAGGCAATAGTATGATCGACGCAGGGGTCGAGGAAGGAGACTACGTCATCGTGCGGCAGCAAGACACTGCGGAACCGGGTGATATCGTCGTTGTCCTCCTGGGAGATGAGGTCACGGTCAAACGACTCCGGAAAAAAGGTACAGCGCTTTTTCTTGAGGCAGCCAATGCCGCCTACGCGCCAATCCCGCTGACGCGCCAGTCCCCATCACCCCGGATTTTAGGCATAGTGGTTGGACTGTATCGGGGGCTTGGCAGAACGCACGTGCCTGGCGGTATCCGTTCTTGAATGAGGTAGAGGACGGTTACACCTCCTGCCTGCGGCTGACAAGAATCGCCTGTACCAGTTCTTCTGGAACGTCCTGGGGCATCAGGGCATCAGGATCGGCAAAGGCTGCTTTACCGATCCTGATTGTCTCTTCGTAACTCCGTAGATACGCGAGACAGTTGTGGCACTCCGCGATGTGTTGCTCGAACTCCACGCGTTCACTCACGGACAACTCGTCTGAGAGGTACTCCATCAGGAAATCGCTGAACTCGCGACACGTCATGCTCGTAGCCAGTCCTTTCCCTGCGTCTCACCCTCTTTATTCTCCACTCTGCTGTAACAGTTTCGCGACTAGTCCGGTCCAGCCGGTCTGGTGGCTGGCGCCGATGCCCGCGCCGTTGTCACCGTGAAAATATTCGTAAAAGAGCAGGAGATCCCGCCAATGCGGATCGTGTTGAAACTTCTCGGTGCCGCCGTAGACTGGCCGTTGGCCATTGCCATCTTGCAAGAAAATTCGCGACAGGCAGCGGGAAATCTCTGCCGCGACCTCCCACAAGGTCAGCATCTGGCCAGAGCCGGTCGGGCATTCCACCTTGTAACTGTCACCCAAGTAGTAATGGAACTTCTGCAACGATTCGATCAGCAGATAGTTGACCGGAAACCAGATCGGACCGCGCCAGTTGGAGTTACCCCCGAACAGGCCGGTACTCGCTTCGGCTGGCTCGTAGTCCACCCGGTGTTCCATGCCGTTGACCGACAGTGTGTAGGGGTGGTTGCGATGGATCTGCGAGAGCGCACGGATGCCGTAGGGTGAGAGAAACTCAGTCTCGTTGAGCATATAACGTAGCACCTGCCGCAGCCGGTCGCGATTGACCAGCGAGAGGAAACGACGCACGGTCGCGTCTGGCGTCGTCTGCGTTTCCACGTGTTCACTCAGCTCCGGTCGATTTTCTATAAACCACTGGAGGCGACGCTTAAATCCCGGGAGCTTATCCACAATGTCTGACTCGAGCGTCTCGACCGCGAAGAGTGGGATGAGGCCAACCATCGAGCGCACTTTGAGAGGAAAGTGCTTGCCATCCTGCAGATGCAGCACGTCGTAGAAGAAGCCGTCGTCTCTATTCCACAGCTCAATGCCTTCGCCGCCCAGGTTGTTCATCGCCCGGCAGATATAGACAAAGTGTTCGAAGAACTTGCTGGCGACGTCTTCATAGGCGGAGTCCTCGCGCGCCAGCTCTAGCGCGATCGTCAGCATGTTGAGGCAGTACATGCCCATCCAACTGGTGGCGTCGGACTGTTCGATATGACCGCCGGTCGGTAGCGGCGCACTGCGATCAAAGACACCGATGTTGTCCAAGCCGAGAAACCCGCCCTGGAAGACGTTGCGGCCCTCGGCATCCTTGCGGTTGACCCACCAGGTGAAGTTGAGCAGCAGTTTATGGAATACGCGCTCCAGAAACTTCCGGTCAGCGACGCCCCGGCGTTTTTGTTCGATCTTGTAGACGCGCCACGCCGCCCAGGCGTGCACCGGCGGATTAACGTCGCCGAAGGCCCATTCGTAGGCGGGCAGTTGACCGTTGGGATGCATGTACCACTCGCGCAGGAGCAGGATGAGTTGTTCCTTGGCGAATTGCGAGTCTACCAAGGCCAGAGGGATGCAATGAAAGGCCAGATCCCAGGCGGCGTACCAGGGGTACTCCCATTTGTCGGGCATAGAGATGACGTCGGCGTTGTACAGATGCGTCCACTCGTGGTTGCGACCCTTGAGTCGCGCTGCAGGCGGTGGTGGCTCCGCCGGATCCCCTCTCAGCCAGCGGCTCACATCATAATGATAGAACTGTTTGCTCCACAGCAGCCCGGCCAGCGCCTGGCGCATGACGTTGCGAGCATCGGACGAGAGCCCTTCGGGTGTCACCGTGGCGTAGAACTCATCAGCTTCCTGTTGACGTTGTGCGACAATCTGGTCGAAGCCGGCGCCGAAGAGTTCTCCAGGGGATAGCCTTGCTTCATCGCTGAAGCGGAGCCGGACGGTGACCGTCTGGCTCGGACCAATAGTGAGCGGGTAGTGGGCGGCGGCTTTGGTCCCCGACCGATGCGGGTTGACCGCCTCTTGTACACCATGCACGATGTAGTCATTAATACCATCCTTCACATACGGCGACTCGTTGTCCACCCCATAGAGCCTCCGGCGGTTGGTTTCATTCTCGGTGAAGAGCAGTGTTGGTCCTCCCTCGCAGTAAAGCCAGCGCTGGGTGTAGTAGGAGTGGCTGACCTCGATGGTTCCAGTATCCCGGCCACGCAGATGGGGCCGCCGCGCATCCAAGCCGCCAGCCCAAGTGTTGCGGAACCAGACCGTCGGCAGCAGGTGCAACGCCGCCGCCTCTGGGCCGCGGTTGACGATCTGTATGCGCATCAGGATGTCTTCCGGCGCTGCTTTGGCGTATTCGACGAAGACGTCGAAATAGCGGTCGTCCTCGAAGACGCCCGTGTTGATCAATTCAAATTCCAACGCGCCGCGGCCACGGCGGCGATTTTCTTCCACCAGCCGGGCATAGGGGAATTCGGCCTGCGGATATTTGTAGAGGAACTTCATGTACGAATGGGTGGGGGTGGAGTCGAGATAAAAGTAATACTCTTTGACATCCTCGCCGTGGTTTCCTTCGCTGCCAGTCAGACCAAAGAGCCGCTCCTTGAGAATCGGATCGTGGCCATTCCATAGGGTCAGGGCGAAGCAGATGAATTGCTGCCGGTCGCAGATCCCACCTAAGCCATCCTCGTTCCAGCGATACGCCTGCGAGCGGGCATGATCGTGCGGCAAATAATCCCAGGCCGTGCCATAAGGGCTGTAATCCTCGCGCACCGTGCCCCAAGCGCGCTCGCTCAGATACGGACCCCAGCGCTTCCAGTTCTTCTTACGTCGTGCATCTTCCTCAAGACGTA
>JBGPOI010000433.1:0-4569 GCA_041487975.1 Binatia bacterium
GATGGTCCGCGTCCTCAAGCCCACGCCGGGCCTGAGTGTCTATGACCCCACCTGTGGCTCCGGCGGTATGCTCATCATCAGCCGCGAGTTTATCGAGCAGTCCGGCGGCGATCCGACGAACCTTCGCCTGTGCGGCCAAGTCAACGACGCGTCCGCGTGGTCCATTTGCAAGCTCAACATGCTGCTCCACGGTGTTCCCGGCGCCGACATCCAGCTCGAAGACACGCTGCTTCATCCCATGCATCGCGAGAGCGGCGAGTTAGAACGCTTCGACCGCGTCATCGCCAACCCGCCCTTCAGCCAGAACTACACGCGCAGCAGCATGGAATTCCCCGAGCGTTTCCGCTGGGGCTGGTGCCCGACCACGGGCAAGAAGGGCGACCTGATGTTCACGCAGCACATGCTCGCCGTTTGCAAGCCGGGCGGCATGGCCGCCACCGTCATGCCCCACGGTGTGCTGTTCCGTGGCGGCGCGGAGAAAGAGATTCGCAAGAAGTTTCTCGAACAGGACCTTATCGAAGCCGTCATCGGCCTGCCGCAAAACCTCTTCTACGGCGCGGGCATTCCGGCCTGTATCCTGGTGATGCGGCCGAACCTCACCGGCCAGTCGCCCAACCCGAACAAGCCCGCCGCACGCCGCGGCCAGGTGCTCTTCATCAATGCCGATGCCGAATTCCACGCGGGCCGGGCGCAGAATTATCTGCGCCCGGAGCACGTCGAGAAAATCGTCTCCACCTGTGATCGCTTCGAGGATGTGCCTGGCTACGCCCGGCGCGTGTCACTGGAAGAGATCAGCAGCCCGGCCAACGACTGGAACCTCAACATCCGCCGCTATGTGGATAATTCGCCACCGCCCGAGCCGCACGACGTGCGCGCCCACCTGCTGGGCGGCGTACCAGTGGCCGAGGTGCAGGCGAAGCGACCGCTCTGCGATGCGCTCGGCTTCGATCCCGCCCACACCTTCGCCCCCAAAGAACTCCCCTCGCCTTCTGGGAGAGGGACCGGGGGTGAGGGTGCCTACTTCGACTTCGCGTCCGCGATCACCGACCGCTCCGCGATCCGCACTCTCGTGGAAAACGACCCCGGTGTGCAGGCCCGCACTCAGGCGCTGCGTGACGCACTCACCGCGTGGTGGACCGCCCATGCCCCGCGCCTTGCTGACCTGCCCGAACACCGCGAACTCAACCGTGTCCGCGCCGAGTTTCTCGACACCTTCGGGGCCGCGCTGCTGCCGCTCGATACGCTCGACCGCTTCAAGCTCGCGGGTGTCATCGCCACCTGGTGGACCGACACCCTGCCCGACTTCAAGACGTTGCTGGAAAACGGCTTCCCCGGTGTAATCGACGGCTGGGTGGATGCTATCGCCGATGCGGTAGAGGACGATGAAGCCGCCGGCCCGGCCTTCGATCCGTTCAGCCACAATCTCGTCCGCCGCACCATGACTGACTATCTGGAGCGCATCGCCGCCGCCAAGGCCGACATTGCCCGGCTCAAGGGCGAGAAGGAAGCCTTCGAGCAGAGCAACGCCCTCGAAGACGCCGACGAGGAAGAACTGGCGAACTGGAACTACGCCAAAGATCTTGACCGGCAAATGAAAGAACTGAAGGCCGAGCACAAAGACGCGTTCAAAGAACTCGCCAAGCTAGAGAAGGCCGCTGCCAAGGGCCGCGCTACAAAAAAAATTCTCCCTCCTCTGGCGGGCGATGACATTAAGCCGGGGAGGAACAGGTCATTGCGAGGAGCGTTAGCGACGAAGCAATCTCCAGGAGACAAAGATTGCTTCGCTTCGCTCGCAATGACACCTCAGCTTAACGTACTGCCATTACCCCTGGCAGGAGGAAGCGAGGGGGAGGGGGTATATTTGCAGGCAGTCAAGGCTGCACTCCAACCCGTGCTCAACCAACTTGCCACGCTCGAAGCCGCACTCGCGCCCTACGAGCAGATCAAGACCGACCTCGCCGCCCGTGTCCGTTACCGCGAACTCACCTCCGCCTTCGTGAACGAACTCAAGTCCCGCTGCGGCGCGATGAGCGACGACCAGAAGCGCGCTCTCGTCCTCGAACTCTTCGCCCAGGACGTTCAGGCTGGCCTCGACGCGGCCGTAACCGAGAAGCGGCAGGAGTTGGTGCGGCTCGTCGAGGGGCTGTGGGACAAATACCGCATCACCCTTACTGACCTGCGCCACGAGCGGGCGGAGGTGGAAACGCGGATGGAAAACTATTTGCAACAACTAGCTTATACCGACTCGTTTGTCAGAGACTAAGGAGGCCTACGATGTCAACGACGGTCACAATTGAAGAAGCACAGGCCCATCTGGCAGAGCTGGTCGCCAGGCTAGTTCCTGGTGAGGAAGTCGTCATCACGCGAGACGAGCAACCCGTTGCCAAGCTAGTTGGACAGCGCGCGGCAAGGCGTCAGCCCCGCCAGCCGGGGAGCGCGAAGGGGAAACTCCTCATCCTGACTGAGGATGAAGAACACTTGGAAGATTTCAAGGAGGACATGCCATGAGGCTGCTCCTTGATACCCAAGCTTTCTTGTGGTTCGTGCTGAGCGATCCGCGTATAAGTGCAACTGCCAGCGCCCTTATTGCCGACCCCAACAACGATATCGAGATCAGTCCAGCCAGTTATTGGGAGCTTGCGATCAAGATCAGTCTCAAGAAATACGAGTTGCAGGAACCGTATGAGGTGTTCATGGAACGGGAACTGGCAACGAACCAGTTTCGCATCCTGCCGATTGAACCCAAGCACACAGCAGTCCTAACGATGTTGCCCTTCCATCACCGTGACCCGTTTGATCGGCTTCTGGGATGCCGATGCCGACCCGAAGAATACCATGAGTAACATGGGTAGTGGCAGCGAGTGGACGCAAAAGCGATTGCGAGAGGTCTGTCGTGCCGTAGGTGGCGGCACTCCGTCACGTGCTCAGCCTAAATTTTGGAACGGAGAAATTCCTTGGGCATCCGTGAAAGATTTCAAGGATGACGCTGTCTTCCTTCTCGACACAGAAGAGCACATCACGCGGGAGGGGGTGGCGAGCAGCGCGACGACGTTGGTTCCTGAAAATACCCCGGTCGTCTGCACGCGTATGGCTGTAGGTCGCTGTGCACTGACGACTCAGCCCACTGCGATCAACCAAGACCTGAAAGCCTTGCTCCTGCAAGAGGATTTCGACCGTCGATTCTTCATTCGTCTCCTCCGGCACCACGGCCCGGAACTTGATCGCGTGAGTGTTGGCTCCACGGTGCGTGGCATCACGCTGAGCGATCTTCTTTCTCTTCCGCTTCGCTATCCAGAGCAGAAGGCCGAACAATCCCGCATCGCGGCGGTGCTGGACACGGTGGACGAGGCGATTGCGAAGACGGAGGCGGTGATTGCGAAGCTCAAGCAGGTGCGCGCCGGCCTGCTCCACGACCTCCTCACCCGCGGCCTCGACGAACACGGCCAGCTCCGCGACCCCATCGCCCACCCCGAGCAGTTCCAGGACTCGCCGCTTGGACGCATCCCGCGCGTTTGGATACTAGAGCCACTTGGCGTGCGGCTTCAGCGAAACGCAGGGACAATTCAGACTGGTCCTTTCGGCAGCCAGCTCCACGCGCACGAATACACAACGGATGGTGTTCCGGTGATCATGCCGCAGGATATTCTCGAAGGCGGCTTTGATGACACACACATTGCCCGAATCCCGACAGCAAGAGCGCACGAGCTGAAGCGACATCGCGTGAGATCGGGCGACCTCATCTTTGCTCGCCGCGGCGACCTTTCCCGCTGTGCCGCAGTGATCGAACGAGAAGTTGGGTGGCTGTGCGGCACGGGGTGTTTGTTGATGCGATTTGAACAAGCATCTCTCTCACCATCATGGCTTTCACTCGCCTACCGCCATGACTTTGGCCAGCGACAAATCGCCGCGCGCGCTGTAGGCACCACGATGGTTAATCTGAATACAACGTTGCTGGCTTATTTGCAGTTCGCTTTTCCACAGAAGGAAGAGCAGGAAGAAGTTGTGCGTCGAGTGGCTGAGGCAGATGCGCTCATCGAGAACGAGTCGGCGAATCTCGCGAAGCTTGGCCTCCTCAAATCCGGCCTCATGACTGACCTCCCCACAGGCCGCGTCCGCGCGCCAGAGGAGATCGCGGTAGCGTCATGAACGGTCCCGGCGGCTTCCAGCCTTCGTTTCACTAAATGTTTGCGCCATCTTTGCGCCACAGCTTACGACAATCTTACGACACGACTTGCGACAGTTCGGATGCAGGGGTAGCGTGCGCTGCGCGCACGTCTATATCGCCGCCGGTTCTTCTTCGTGCGCATGGCGCACGCTACTAAATCAGACCACAAGAGATTGGTACACCAGAACTGTCACCCTGAACGAAGTGAAGGGTCTCGCGGTGAGATTTTTCGCTACGCTCAGAATGACAAGGCTGAGTGGTCACGTCGTAAAGTGTGCGAATCTCCTGTGTTTCGATTTAGCCATCCAGAGGGTGACCCAGCAGGCCATAGGCATGAAGCTAAGCCGCAAGCGCCAGTGCCGGTTCAAAGAAGTCATTGTGGGATCGCAGACTTTCACGGAGGA
>JBGPOI010000434.1:0-4557 GCA_041487975.1 Binatia bacterium
CGGGCGGAGGCGTTCATGGCGTTTTCATCCGAGCACGGTCTTCCATCTTCGCTTTTTTGCTACTCGGGCAGAAAAAGCACGTGGATGGCGTTTTCATCCGAGCACGGCTTTCCTCAGTTTGTCGCACGCGAAACTTTCATGCGGGGGTCAATGCTTGCAGCGCAGGGACAGGTCGAGGAAGGGCTGACACAGCTGCGCCAAAGCATAGACACTTACCTTGCCGGAGGAACAGAGGTGTTACGCCCCATCTTCCTGAGCGGACTGGCTGCGGCACATGGGGCCGTAGGGCAGATCGATGGAGGGTTAGCTCTGCTCACTGAGGCGTTGGTCATCGTGGACAAAACTGGCCTGCGTCTGAACGAGGTAGGGTTGTATCTGCTGAAGGGAACGCTAACGCTTCAGTCCAAAGTCCAAAGTCCAAAGTCCAAAGTCGAAGAAAGTCAGAAGTCCGAGGTCCGAAGTCCGGAGTCAGAAGCTGAAGAGTGTTTTCTGAAAGCTATTGAGATTGCGCGCCGGCAACAGGCGAAGTCCTTGGAACTGCAGGCAGTCATGAGCCTCTGTCGCCTGTGGCAGCAACAGGGCAAGAAAGCAGAAGCCCGGCTGCTGCTGGCCGAAATTCACGGCTGGTTCACTGAGGGGTTTGATACGGGGGATCTGCGTGCGGCTCAAGCGTTGTTGCAAGAGCTGAGCTAAGGCAGAGATTCAGGCTTTGCCTCAAGGAGGATACCAATGCGACTAGGGAGAATTGTTGACGCCGATGGGCACGTCCTCGAACCACCCGTTTTGTGGCAGAAGAATCTGGAATAGAGAGAATGAAAGGAATTCCATGAGGGAGACCGTATCAAGCCTGAAGGCTGACCGCAATCAGTCGCTGCTGCTGAGCGGCAACAAGCTCAAGCTGGCCGTATTCGGCGCGAACGTGAGCGGCGGCTGCGCGATGACCTCTGCCGAGGACACCATCAAAGTTGACTGGGACGAAAGCAAGCACATCGCCCAGGCCGCGGAGCGAGCAGGAATTGAAGCCATGATCCCGGTCGCCCGCTGGCGGGGCTTCGGTGGTGACACAAATTTTAACCACCGCTGCTTCGAGACCTATACCTGGGCGGCGGGTCTGGCTGCAGCCACAGAAAGGATCATGGTGTTTGCCACCTCGCACGTTCCTACCATTCACCCGGTGCTGGCAGCCAAGGCCGCGGCTACCATCGACCATATCTCTGGCGGGCGGTTTGGACTGAACATTGTGGCCGGGTGGAACGCGGAAGAGATTGCTATGTTTCACCCCTCCCAGCGGGAGCATGATGAGCGGTATGCGGTGGCTGACGAGTGGATCACCCTCATCAAGCAGCTCTGGACTGAAGAGCGCACGTTTGACTTTGCGGGCACCTACTTCACCGTACCCAACGCCTACTCCGAGCCCAAGCCCGTGCAGCAACCGCATCCGGTGGTCATGAGTGCTGGCCTGAGCCCTGCCGGCCGGAGGTTTGCGGCCAAGCACGCCGACCTCAACTTTGTGCTCTTGCCCGATCTTGAGGTAGGTCGGGCCGTGATCGCAGAGATTAAAGAGCTGGCTCGCAGAGAGTTTGGCCGGGAGATTCTGGTGTTTGGCATGGGCTATGTTGTGTGCCGCGATACCGAACGTGAGGCCAGGGAGTTCGTGCATTACTATGTGCATGAGAAGGGCGACTGGGCGGGGGTGCGTAACCTCCTGAACACCCTCCTGCCCAACTCACAGAGTGCCTCACAGGAGCAGTTCGAGGCCATGGCGGCCAACTTCATCGCCGGCTACTCTGCCCTGCCGCTGGTTGGCACACCTGAGCAGATCGTGGAGGGCATGCAGCGCATGTCTGATGCAGGCATGGACGGAATAACCCTGTCCTGGGTCGATTACGAGTCCGGCCTGGAGCAGTTTCAAGAGCAGATCCTGCCTCTGCTGATAGAGGCAGGACTGCGCCAGGGCTGAGAGAAAAAACGACTTGTCGAGGCTCACGCTATTCCGTTCCCCTCAAACACTCGTGACAGACCACTCGCCCTACTCAGAAAAGGAGGCTCCAGATGGAAGAGATCATCAAAGTCAAACTCCAACCATTGACGGCTGAGGCATTTCGCCCCTACGGGCAAGTGTTGCAGCAGAAGCATTTAGTGTACCCGGAGACGGAAGAAGGCCGCGTGGCCATGGAGATGTTGCAGCTTAAGTATCGTCCGCATGCCAAACGGATGGATCAACTGGCGATCCATTTCTCTTATAACCAGACGTTCATTCCGGTGCAGGGATCGCTGGTGTTGATTGTCGCACCGCCGCCACGCAACCGGGAAGCCGGACCAGAAAAGTATGAAGTTGAGTACGACAAGATCGCAGCCTTTGTTGTTGACCCTGGACAAGTGGCGTTTATCGACAAAGGGACGTGGCACAACATCATGACGTTGGCGAATGAATGTACCTTTCTCAACGTCACCAGAAAAAACAAAGGGGAAGGCAATAGTCCCGCTGGCGAGCTGGAGGGGCGCATCGAGCTGGCCAATGCCGTGCGGCCGTACGTCGAGTTCGTGGACCTGAAGAAGCGAGACCATTGTGTGATTGAGTTGGAACTGTAAGAGGCTATAGGCTTCAGGTTTAAGGCTACAGGGGAAAACCTCTATACCCCGGAAAGGCGAGCTGAGAGAGAAACGCTGCGGGGGGCGACAAGAGTCGCGATTCATACACGTAACCAAAGGGAGGGCCATGAGATGAAAACGTTGGAACAGCAAGTCCAAGAACTCACGGATCGGGAGGAGATCAAGGAACTGACCGCTCGCTATGCTCACGGTGTCGCGCGCGGGGAGGGGGCCAAAGTCGCGGAGTTGTTCACCGACGATGGCGCGTTCATCAATCAACTCAGTCCTGACAATCCTCCGACCGTCGTGCGGGGCCGTGAGGCGCTGCAGAAGTTTTATACCAACATTAAGCGGAATACCGCCTTGCCCTGTATCCACAATCACCTCATCACGCTTGCGGGAGACGAGGCGACCGGAACCTGCTCGATCGAGGTGCGCATCACGACGAAGCATCAGAGCATGATTGGTTCGGGGTACTATGAAGATCGCTTCCGACGGGAGAACGGGCGCTGGAAGTTTGCCGAGCGCCACTGCACCTTCTTCCACTTCGTCCCGCTCCTGCAAGGGTGGGCAGAAGCCTCAGCAGCCAAGAGCGGCCAGTGACGATACCGATGCCGTACCAGAAGGCTGAGGGGCAGGAAAAAGCGGCGGGTTAAGACTGGCAGGGGCGCTCCACGATGACACGGGAAGAAGCCTGGAGAACGTTGGGTGCCCCCTCCCCTTTCCGGTGACCGAAACGGGCACTAAGGCTTGTTCGGGGTCATTTTACGCTTTGCCTCGTGTTCGACCTGATACTTTGCCCACCTTCCACAAAGTACCGCTATAGAGGCTGAGGTGGCCAAGGGTGACTACTGACGCTGGGCCACCTCTATGAACCAGGCTGTGAATTTAAGACGGAAGCGATGAGAGGAGATGCTGTGGGCTGTGTTGTCGCAGCTTCCGGGTCTTTTCAAGAACGATGTTGAGTTCCGCTAGGTCTGACTTATGCCGTACCAAGAGTTCCTCAATGGTGGACAGCTCGGCCTCAATACTGGAGAGCGTGCGAGCGCCCATTTGCTTGATGGCTTCGTTCAGGATGTCTGCCCACTGCGTCGCATAACGGGAGAGGCTCTTTTCCAGCGCCCTCGACAGCCGCTCGTGAAAATGCCTCTCAATCAGCGGACGAAAGATAGCCATGGGGATGAGAAACCACAGTAAATCCAGATGATGCTCGAACACCTGTCCCACAAAGACCTGCGGAGATGTTGGAGCATGAAGGGGGATTTCCCATGCTGGTTCTTCCAGATGGATGCCTAACACTCTCTCAAGGTTCTGGGCGAGGCGCGCTTGCCAGGTGCTGACGATACGGCAAAACGCCCGATTGGCGTTGGACAGAAGCGATTGATACAGCCCTTGCTCCGCTGCTGACAGCGACAATAGTTCATCTGAGAGCGTCGCATACAGCCAGTCCTCATACGTGCGGGTGAGTTTCCAGAGATTAAAGTGCCATTCCTTCAAGTGTCCTTGTAATCGTTCCGTAAGCTTGCGCTGGAGGTCTGGTTGGAGCTGCCGCAACCGCTCCACGATCTTTGGGCGCGTCTCGGCAAGCAGTTTATCCCGCATCAAGCGCACCTCGGTTCTCACCAAATCGGTTTCGTTCTTTTCGTTGATGATTTGACGGAGCAGCGCATTTCTTTCCTGGGCTGACTTCTCCGCCGTTGCCTGGGCAATTTCCAGGTAGTGGAGACCTTGGTTCAGCAGGGAATGCAGTTTATAGGCGAGAATTTCGCTGGCATGCTGGCTCTGTTCTCTCAGGAGCGATGAGAAAAGCCCAGCGGTCAACGCCTCACGAAAGTGCGCCTGCTGTATCTTCACCGAATAGAAGAACAGCGGCAGCTCACGCCCGAATCTTTCTCTGACCTTCGTGCGGATGAACTCTGCGACCTCTTGGCGCTGTTCGTCCTCCAAGAGGTCTGTTTTGGTCAG
>JBGPOI010000435.1:0-4536 GCA_041487975.1 Binatia bacterium
GAGCGCTACGTGATCATCATCGCGCCCTTGGAGCAGCATTGGACGAAGCTGTGCGAGGCGATGGGGCAGCCGGGCCTGGCGCGGGACCCGCGCTTTACCGATAACGCGGCGCGCCTGCGCCATCTGAACGAGTTGGTGGCAATCATCGAAGGATGGATCCGCGCCCAAGCGAGCGATGACACGGCGATTGCTACGCTGAAGGAGTATCACGTGCCGGTCGCGCCAATCCTGTCAGTGCCCGAGGCGTTGCAGCATCCCCATCTGCGCCAACGCGGAACGGTCCGGACGATTCAGGATCGGATCTTGGGAGCTCTCGACGTACCAGGATTCGCGCTGAGGTTTTCGGCCTTTCCCCAGCCCCTCGAGCTGCAGGCCCCGAGGCTGGGCGAGCATAACGCGGAGATCCTGACGCAGTGGCTCGGCTATACGCCAGACGAGGTGCAGGAGCTGGAGCGCAAGGGGATTCTGCGGAGCGGTCCGGTGTGAGAGCGAGTGCCCGGAATACCCCACGGCGTTGCCCAATGAGCACCTACTCGCGGCAGAGATTGAGCAAACCCGCCAGCGACTCGAGGAACGGCGAGGAGGCCACTGAGCTCCATGGGACTGTTCGGTTACCTTGGCGGCATCTGCGGAAATTTGGGCAGCGTCGGATCCAGATGATCCCACGGTTGGGCGCTGGCGGTATAAATGTCTCGTGTCGGCCGGATCCAGCTGGGGTCATCCACACTTCCGGCATACAACACGACCAAGTTCGACCGCGCCGAGTTGGTTAAGAACACCGGCGAGCCACACTGAACGCAAAACATGCGGCGCATCGTATGGCCGCTGTCAGCGGGCTTTTCATAGACTGCGGGAGTCCCTGTCATAAGGCGAAACGCGGTCGCGGCCATACCCACGGCGGGAAAGTAGGCGCTGCCGGTGGCGCGCTGGCAATCGCGGCAATGACAGTTGCCCATATAGAGGGGCTCAGCAGTACATTCGTAACGAATCGCGCCACAGGCGCAGCCACCAGTAAAGGGAACCGCCATGGGAAACCTCCTGGAGAGTATGCAGCTAGAGATAACGGATTCTCTGCGGGAAGAGAAGAGGCGAGGCACTCACGAGCTAACTCATTATGTCCTGAATTATTTCCAACGATCAGCTCCCCTGCTCCTACACCATCCTCCTTCTCAGCACTCGACTTTCTCACTGCGGCTTCCATTCACTGGGCAGCTCGACTGCCTCCCGGTGGGAAGAGGCAGTCGAGCTCACCTCCCGCCCTCACTGCTTACTTCTTCGTGAAGACGAAGTGCTCTTCCATCTTCGCCCTCACCTCACTCATGTGGGTAAAGTACTGGCGGAAGCCTCCATTGTAGTTGCCGTCCTGCCTGCGATTGGACTCGCCCTCGAAGTTGTAGTAGCCCGGGGTGCAGTCCTGGTTGCGGGTGGTCTTGCCGCGGTGCTTGATGACTTCCTGCACCCACCACTCCTCCGCTTCGGGGGTGGCATCCAGGGACTGATGGCCATTGCGGCGCGCGTAATCGATGCACGCGGCGATGTGGTCGCCCTGGGTCTGAAGCATGTCGGTCAAGTTGAACTGAAATGAGGCCTGGTAGCCGCCCATGATGAAGAGGTTGGGGTAGCCCTGCGAGTGGATCCCCACGAGGGTGCGAATGCCATCGCAGTATTTATCATTGAGGTCGAGGCCATTTGCTCCCTTGATCTGGTTGTAAATGCCCGTCTTCTGCACCTCGAAGCCCGTGGCGTAGATGAGGACGTCGAGCTCGTACTGTTTACCCTCAAACACCGGCCCCTTCTCGGTGATCTCCGTGATGCCCTTGCCTTTGGTGTCGACCAGATGGACGTTGGGCCGGTTGAAGGTGGGGAGGTAGTCGTCGTGGAAGCACGGGCGCTTGCACATGAACATGTACCACGGCTTGAGCGCCTCGGCCGTCGCCTTGTCCTTCACGATCTCGTCAATGCGCTGGTGGATCCTCATCATGTGATCGATGTTTGCGTTTTCCTGGCGGTGGATCTTCTCCTCACGGGACATGGCAGCAAGCTTCGCCTTCTGCTCCTCGGTCAGCTGGGGTTCCATCAGCGCGCGCGCGCGCCTCTTGGCCTGCCATCCGGGGGGCAGCTTCCGCGCCCAGTTGGGATCGGTGGCCCAGTCGTTCCGGATGTCAATGGAAGAGGGCGTGCGTTGGAACACGTACAGCTCCTTGGACGCTGCGCCGAGGCCGGGAATGGCCTGGACCGCCGTCGCCCCCGTGCCGATGATGCCCACGACTTTGTCTGCCAGGCCCGACAGGTCCGCCTTGGTGTAGTCGTAGTCCCAGCGCGAGGTGTGAAAAGAGTGGTCCTTGAAGGACTCCAGGCCGTTGATCTTGGCCAGCTTGGGCTTGGAGAGGGTGCCGTTGGCACAGATCACGAACCGCGCCTTCATCTGGTCGCCCCGGTCCGTGGTGATGTGCCACATCTTTTCGGCTTCGTCCCATACGGTGGAGGTGACAGTCGTCTGGAATGTTGCCAGCTCGTACAGGTTGTACTTCTTGGCGATGGCCTGGCAGTGGGCGTAGATCTCCGGGCCCTTGGCATAGCGGTCCTTGGGCACGTAGTCCATCTCGTCGAGCAGGGGCAGGTAGTCATAGGCCACCACGTCGCACGCCACCCCAGGGTACCGGTTCCAGTACCACGTACCGCCCACGTCCGCTCCCCTCTCCACGATGCGGATGCTCTCGACGCCATACTCCCGGAGCCGCGCGGAGGTGAGGAGCGCGGAAAACCCTCCCCCGATGAACAGGCATTCGACGGTATCGTTGATGGCCTCGCGGGGCGTGATCTCGCCTCCGTAGGGGTCGCCCTCGTACCTCGCCAGCGCACCCGTGAGGTCGGAAGTGTACTGCGCAGTGCCTTCCGGTCGGTACCTCAGCCTCAGGTCGCGCTCCTCGACGAACTTCTGCTTGACGCTATCGTAGTATTCTTGCGGCTTTGCGGCCTTCGACGAGAGCGCGTTAAAGGCACCGATGACCTGGGGTTGTGGTATCTCCTTCGACTTCTCCATATTCATTCCCTTTCTCCGTACATATAGTCATGTAGTTTCTTTGATCCAGCAGTGGTCAGGTGATCGTTACCATAAAAACCGCCGCTCATCATCTGGCGTGCAATCATACTTCACTTTTTCTTTGAGTTCTTTCCGGTTCTCGGTAAGGTCGAAACGTATCGCGACTGCCCGAACTTGCTGTATCTGCCTGCGACCTAATTCGGGTTCGGAGTCTGGGTGGCATTCGAACAAAAGACTGGAAAAGGGTATAGGGGACGTTCTTGAGTGAGTGGAATAAAGACGACAGGATTGCAGTTGCGGCTATGAGAGGGGGAGAGAGGATGCCACGCCAGGCTTGGTAGGGGGAGGGCTGATCCGGTCCCGGGGGGGCTGGTCAGAGGTGGTGGCGTTGCGGCGGCAGGGGCAGCGAGAGCTAGGGGATGCGCGGGCACTGGGAGGGGAGGAATTTGTGGCAACCCTACTGACGGAAGCGGAAGAGCGGGTGCAAAGGCAGCTGGGGGTGAGGCAAAAAGGGCCAGGGGTGGCAGCTATCATCGAGCGGGCCTGTCAGCAGGCTGGGGTCAGTGCGCAAGAGCTACGGGGCGGGAGTCGGCGGGGGCAGCTGTCGCAGATCCGCGCCACGCTCGCACACCAACTGGTGGAAGACTTCGGGCTTCCGCTCGCTGAGGTCGCCCGTCAGTTAGGGGTGACGAGCTCGGCGATTTACAAGGCGTTGCAGAAGTGGGATTCAGAGAAATTCCACTAATTCAAGAACGTCTCTAATTTTCCACAAGGCGATCTGGGCTTTGTCCCGGCGCCGCCGGGAATTCTTCTCCTGGTCGATATGTAGGGCGGAGGAAGCGAGGATTGTTCGCACCGTCAGGTCGTGTAAGCTAGCCCTTGAGGTACGCAACGAAATGTGGTGCCTCGTGCTTGAGATTTGCGCAACTCTATAACAACAGGACTAAGAAAGGAGTCAGCATGAAAGTAGGCATCCAAAACGTCTTTCCAGCTCACAAGGATTACAACGATCGCGACATGTACAAGCAGGAAACGCGCTTGCTCATCGAAGCCGAAGGAATGGGGTTCGATATCATTTGGCCGGTCGAGCACCACTTCTTCGATTACTCGATGTGTCCCGACAACATGCAATACCTCAGCTATATCGCCGCCCGCACCGAGCGGATGGAACTCGGCACCGGGGCTATCATCCTTCCCTGGAACAATCCGATGCGGGTAGTTGAGAAGATGGTCCTCCTTGATCACCTGTCCGACGGGCGCGCGGTTCTGGGTCTTGGGCGTGGGCTGTCGCGGCGGGAATACAATGGGTTCGGCGTCAACATGGCCGAAGCGCGCGATCGGTTCAATGAAGCCGCCGCCATCGTTGTGCAAGGGTTGGAGACCGGCGTCGTCGAAGCCAATACGACCTACTATCAACAAGCGCGCGTCGAGGTGCGCCCGCGGCCGTTCAAGAGTTTCAAGGGCCGCCGCTACATGGTGTGTATGTCGCCGGA
>JBGPOI010000436.1:0-4532 GCA_041487975.1 Binatia bacterium
ACCGCATTTTCTGTTGCTATTAGCAGCAACATGTTGCCACTGATAGCGACAAGTTGCTAGATCTAGCAACCGGAGAATTCCTACAGATAGCAACATAGGGATTCCTACATCTAGTAACAGGGGTTCCTAGATGTAGCAACTTGCCTCCTCGATGATCCGCTCCCTGAGCCCCAAGGTGATGGCGCGCTCATACCGCAGTGCCCAGGCTTGCTGGTCCGGGTGCCATACTCCTCCCGCTCCTTTGACGTGCTGGCGCAGCACCCGTTCGGCAAACCCAACCTTCGCCAAGACGACGCTGTCTGCCGTTCTCCGAGGAGGTGGAGGCGGCCAAGGCCACTCTTCGACGATGAGTTCTACGGTCTTGAAGCGTGTCCGCCGCTGTTCATCGGATCGGTAGCGGACGCAGACGAGGCGGTCCCCATATTGAGCCAGGAATTTTTTCGCGCCCCGGTGCCCGGGTTGGACTGTCGTACTGGTGTGCATGACAAAAACCTCCTTTTTTTGGAGGACGAATACAAAGCGAAAATTAACATGAGTCAAGGGAGCCGTCTCGCCTGGGCTGGACGGTGTCTGGGGGGCCGTTGTCGTACCGAGTCTATCCGAACAGGGAAGGGGCTACGGTAGGTACTGTGAACGGAACTGCGTCGGTACGACGCTCGTGCGCAGGGTCACCATCTCCTGACCGCCTTGCGCGTTCTCGAAGCGTAGGAGCCCGGCGATGAACTGCTGCGGGTCGTGCAGAGGGATCAGGCGTTCGTCGCTGAGGATCTTACTCGTGATCTTCAATGTGAGGTCTTTCGTCTCGCCCGGAGCGATCGGGCTATTGGGCTCCACTTCGAGCAGTCCGACGTAATCGCGCGGTCCAGCTTTCGCCTGCTCCGCTTCTCCACCATTCACGAACGTCGCCATCGCCATGATAAATTGCTTCACAGTGATGGCGCTGCCTAGCAGGTTCTTGACCTGGACGTTCATCAATAGCGTATCGGTCGCGTCGTCGTAGGTGGCTCCGTTGGATTGAACCTCCGCCATCTTCTCTCCTGAAGAGATGAAGTGCGGCGCAAACCAGTCCGTCTGCTGCGGCCACCTGACCGGATATTGCATTGCCGTGTAGGTCCAGCCAATCACGAGCATCACCATGGTGAGACCGGCCAGGACGTTCATCCAGATGTGGTCGCGAGGTGTTATCAGGCCAATATCGGGCGCGTCATCATTCACCGGCAGCTGAATCGTCACCGCGAGGTTCGTCACGGTCCTCTTCGTGAGAGTCCAGTACAGCATCCAGGCAACGCCGAGCAGAAATCCCGCAAATGACCACCACCAGACGAATTGACCGCCGTAGTTGTTGAGATTAATGGTCTGGCCGGAAAGCAACGTCACGGGAAACGCGAACGTCGCGGCGCCCGGTTGAACGGTGACCCATTCGCCGGGACCGACAAGCGTTCCGGTCCCCTGCACCGCTATACCCGGATGGACATGCCAGCGCCCAGGCTCACGCCCGAGCATTACCATCTTGAACTGATAAATCTCGCCCTTTTCGACGAAAAAAGCTCCGGGCGCGGGCTGGCCGTTCACGAGTCTGTCTTGCAGGGCGAACACCGGGCCGGGTACCACTGGCATGATGGCGGCAATCTTCGGCGGAGCCAACGTGTACGGCCAGGTCTCGAGAATCCTGACGGTCCCGGTGATAGTGACTGGCTGGCCCACCTGGACTGCCGTGGGTGAGATCGACACATCGTAAAAGGCAACAGTGAGGTCCTTAAGGAAGGGCTCATCGCCAGCTTCACCATGAGCGAAGGCCTGCGGGACACTGACCATCGCGGCAAGCGCCACAGCAATGAGGCTTATCAAAAGCCGCCTATCCATCGATCGCTTTCCTCCCCGAGTTCTAGTCGCGTCCGACTTGACTGCTCCTCTCGATCTTTCGCAAACGAGGCCTCCGCTTCACGTGAGCGGAATTCTGGTGTGAGCGCCTACGCGTCTGTGTGGCGGACTTGTTCTGCATGCCGGACCCGACTTCCGTGTCGCCTTTCTTTTGGGATGACGGCCACAGCATCACCAACCAATAACATAAAAAACCGAGCAGTCCTGAGGTGAAAATTGGCGGCCCCAGCTCTGCCGGCCCGGCTATCCCACCGTGCGCCTGCGCCAGCGCAGGCGCCGCCATCAG
Organism: Binatia bacterium; assembly: GCA_041487975.1. GTDB lineage: Bacteria > Desulfobacterota > Binatia > Bin18 > Bin18 > JACQEL01. Next base: position 2,168 of record JBGPOI010000436.1, read on the forward strand.
GCAGGCGAGCACAGCCAGGCTGCTGCGCCATACTTGTCGAGGCAGCGCGAACGGCCAGTTTCTCGTCAATCTCGTCATGCTCGCCATGCTTGTCATGCTCGCCATGTTGATCTCAGAGGGTCTTCAGGTACCGTCTTATCGGCCATACTGCGAGATAACGACCAATGAACTGGCCGATCCAGTAGCCAGCGATGGCCACTGTGCCACCGAACGCCAGAGAGACGTACTGGGTCTCTCCGAGAAAGCTGCGCAGCGCGCCCCGCTCGATCAGTCGTAGGTATTCCGGAGTCTGCGACCGGATATACACGATGCCCTGGACATCGGCGACCGTCAGCACGTGATTCATGAAATGGGCGGGCTGAAGAAAGGGAGCCAGCGGTATGTAATTGAACGCCCACACCAGCAACGCCCATATCGGCCCGCCGATCAGCGAAGTGAGGATGAAGCTCCTGGTCTGCATCAATAACCAGTCAAGGATGATCGCGGCGCACACGGTGGAGATTGGCCACACGAAGTTCATCGGGTAGCTCTCCGCCACATGCCACTGGAAGTAGCGCCCTATCCAGGCCGCCAGAAAGAAGCAGACGGAGGTGTACGTCGCACCGGTGGGGAACCGCCACGCCGCCCACTGAATATATTGGAGCGCAGAGGGAATGATGATGGTGGCAAAGGCGGTGATCACCGGCCACCACTGGGGGTCTTTCCAATCCGTCCAGAAGTCCCAATCGCCCGCGAACAACTGCTTGGTGATATCCGCAGCGCCCGCTACCACGAAGATCGCGGTTACCCAGAATACGAGGTCCCACTTCCAATCGATCCATTTATATTGCTTCTGCAGCAGTTCCTTGAGTTCGAGCCGCCGTTGCCGTTCGGCCGCCTCTGCTATGGTTGTTGTGCCTGCCGCCATGCTCTCTTCCTCTCTTTGCGGACTTCTGTGTTCAGCCTAGCCTGCGCCGCGTCTCAGTCTGCGACAGCGTGAGGCCGGAACGGGGCTTCCGTGTTCGCCACTTCTTCGGCCTTCTCAATCTCGAAAAGGCGCAGGATGGTCTCTCCCCACACGGCGAACATTCCGCTGGCAAGCCAGCCGTACGCGACGAACGGCCAGTGGAAGGGAACCGCAAAAAACTCTTCGGAGATCCACAGACTGTGACCCCACTCATTGAACGCGACTTCCATGCACTCGAGCACGGCGGCGGTGATTAGTAGAAAAAACGACCAGGGAAAACCCTTGTCTCTGCTATAGAGCGCGGGGATGCGAAACCTCCCGTAGAGGTAGGCACCCAACGCCAGGACCACCGACAACGGGAAGAAGAAATAGAACATGGGAATATGGGTGGGCGTGAGCGCGGTGTCGCGCACCATCGTCTGATGCCACGCGCCGTCCCAGTTCGGCCAGAAGCTGGCCTCGATATAAATCGAGAGACTGGTGGCGCCAATGATGCTCCACAAAATCGCGATCCGCCGCACCTCTTCGGCGCGCTCGCACGGTTGACCGGCTATCTCACGGCCGGTTCTGATCAACCAGCCGTACCAGATGCCGGTAAACACGCCTAAGACAATCAACTCGCCCCAGAACAGCGTACGATAATAACGAGTGAATTCCGCACTCGCCGAGTTCAGTCCGGCTGAGAACGCAAAGGCATAGTTCCAGAACCAGAGAAAGAGGTTGGCTGCCATGATCAGTGCGCAGCCCCAGAACAGCGGCTTCCAACCGACCAGCCAGTCGGTCGGTTGTGGGGACCGCCCAGTCGTGGTCGAACTGTGGTCGTAATCCTTTGGTCGTTGCTGCACTAATTGTGACTGAGCCATAGGGGTTCCTCCTTAGATCTGCTACACTGCGTACATTACGAAGCGCTCCCCTGGGCGAGCGCTTCTCTAATATGCGAGACGACCTCCTGAGAATTCATGATCATGCCTTGGTACTCGTGTATTGTGCGTCCGTCGGGCCCGACCAGAAAAACCTGCGTGATGTGGTTGGGGGAACCGTCGGGCAAGCGATCGTTCTTCAAGCCGAATGCCCGTATCACGCGGTCAATGTTTTCAAGCTTGCCGGTCGCAAAAATCCAGCCATTGAGGTCGGCGTCACTGCTCTTGGCGAACGCAAGCAGTTGCTGGGGTCCATCGTGTTCCGGATCATTGGTCACTGTGAGCAAAATCACTTTCGAGCCGAGGTCCTGCCCCAGGCGGTCAGCCACCTGGCCAAACTTGCTGGTCAGGTTCGTGCAAACTCCGGGGCAGTCGATGTGGACGAAGTCGATCAGAACGACCTTTCCTTTCAGTGAAGCGAGCGAGAACGGCTTACCATGGTTGTCGATCACTGAGACATCCTCCGGCAGCGTTGCCACACCCTGTTCCGCTTGATGAT
>JBGPOI010000437.1:0-4527 GCA_041487975.1 Binatia bacterium
CCAACTCCCGCCGCATGAACAACTCAAACTCGTGGCGCACATCTCCGAACGACTAAGCCGAGCGGCGCAAACCGCACCAACAGCCGTAGAGGACGAATCCGCACGACAGCAGCGAGAGCCAGAAGCTGCCGGCCAGCACGGTCCCGTGTATCCTACTCGTCCGCAGCCTCCTGAGACGCTGACCCGATTGATCGGATTGGTCGCCATTGGTGGAGACGCCCTCGCTGATTCGGAAGCCCTCTACGATGCTGATTGGCATTGATACTTCCGTCGTCGTTGGGTTGTTGGATTCCAAAGACCACTGGCATCCGGCTGCCACCAGCTTGCAAGGGGCGCTGACCGCAGCCGGGCTAGAGCCTGTCTATTTTGATTGTGCGCTGGCAGAGGCGGTCAGCACCCTGACTCGGCGTTTACGCGAGAAGCGGCGCGAAGGAGAGTTGCCCGACCTTTTGGATCACCTGACAACCACATTTCCAGGAGAAATTCTCACCTGGATTCTGCCTGATGTTCCGCGTCTCTACAGTCAGGTAATGGACTTGATCCGATCGTCTGACGGGGAGTTGAACTTTAACGACAGCCTGATTGCTTTGGCCTGCCGTGAGCGCCAAATCGAGGTTCTGGCCAGCTTCGATCGAGACTTTGATCGCATTTCCTGGCTGAAACGAATAGCTCTTCCTGAAGACGTCACTGCGTTGTTCACCGTGACTGACAAACCGCCAGCGGGTCAGGAATGATCGTAGCAAATGAATGGTGAACGAAGAGTTGAGAGTTTTTCACTCATTACTCATTACTCACTTCAGCCCCGCCTGGCGCAGGGCGGCGAAATGGCGCTCCAACATCGTTGGGTCTTTGATGGGCTCTCTCTGCTTGTGAACCTCCAGCGAGAACTGGGGGTTGATCCGTAGGATTTCCACCGCCTCGGCTCGGGCCTCCGCTTCTTTGCCTAACTCGCTGTAGACCGCAGCCAGGGTAAGGTGAGCGCCAAGAATATTGGGGTACCGGGTAAGATACTGTTTCAGGGGAGCAATGGCCTCCTCAGGCTTCCCAGCCAGGTAATAGGCAGCGCCTACGCTGGGTAAGTGCTCATCCGCAATATCGGGCTTGCGGCGCAGCGCTGAAGGTGCGGCGACGTTGATAATCTTGCCACCACCTTGCGTTTTCATCGTCGGCATGACTGTCTGAGTGCAATGAAACGTGCCAGTGAGGTGCACAGCCAGTGTCGTCTGCCACTGTGCCTCGCTGATTTCTTCCAGCCGACTGGGATGGATAATCCCGGCGTTGTTGACCAGGATATCGATTCTCCCCCAACGTTCCAAGACTTGTTGGACAAGACGTTCCACTTCCGCTCTCTGACTCACGTCAGCACTGAGGGCGAGAGCGTCTCTGCCCAGAGCAGCAATCTCTTGCGCAGATTAAGCTAAAGCTTGCTGATCACTGACTCCAACTACCGCCACCCGAGATCCTTCCCGAGCAAATGCTAAGGCGACTGCCCGACCGATCCCACGGCTACCACCAGTAATGAGTGCGGTTTTGTCGAGTAATCGCATACGAATCTCTAAACTTCCGTCTTCAGCAGAAAATGAGACGGAGGGGTTATTGACCTTTCCTCTGTCTCTCCCTTATCTACTTGCCTCTGCTCACTTCCCTTGCAGCATCAGCCCCGCGAGAGTGAACCGGTACAGATTCAGGGGTTGATTGTAGAGCACTTTATGTGTCTGGAAGATCGACGCCCGCTCCCGCTGATAATCGATCGACGCCTGGGTGGCGATTTGCGGAATCCACACCTCCTGTTTCCAAGGATTAAACTGCGGATGGAGATAGACCATCAGGAAGGTACGTTTGTGATTACCGGCAGGATCGTAGGTGAAGGCATATGACGTGACCCAAGTTTGCGCATCAATATAGAGCACTCGACGACTGTAGACGGGGTGATCCCCTTTCGGTCGGGCCTCGACGACCACCATCCGGCGCAGCTCCCAGGGATCCATTGGATACCAGTTCCCCCGACCACCCCAGGTAGACTCGGCGGCCTGGATCGCACCCGGCACCAGCAGCACTTGCTCCCCCAGATACTTCCACTCATACGCGTGGATATAGCCGGCGAAACCTGAGCGATCCTCCATCAGCAGTTCTCCACCACCACCGGCCTGGTAGGGATTATCAACGACCTTGCGGGCACGCCGCGTCTTCACATCATAGACCCACAGATCATCGCTACTGGTATCCTTATCGTGGCTATAGGAGAGCGTCTGGTTGCCCTCGGTATCAGACGGAGCCAACGTCCGCAGATATTGTTTGGAGTAGATGCCGCCCTCTTCCCATTGCGGGACGTTCCAGGTGGTCTGGGGGCGATGCATACCGTAGACAGAGGCAGTGTAAAAGCGGTCGGCGCGTTCCACACCACCACTACTGTTGCGCAGTTCATTGCTGGGCCAGTACTGCACATTCTCTCCGCGGTCCCGATAGCGGTGGTTCCAGGCCGCTTTCTCGCCCGCTCGTGGATCTTGAGGGTCAAGCAGGGGAAAGGGCAATCCCGCCACGTAGTTCCTGAGTTCGCCTTCTCCCAGCTCGACGTGAGGTGAGTGTGCCAGGGTCGCCTGAATGTAGTCCTGCCGCAGGGGCATGTCGGTGGTCTCTCGCACGGTGATGGTAAAATCTCCGGCTTGTAGGTACTGGAGAATTTCTGGCGGGAGCACGGCGCTGGCAACCTGATAGTTCGTCTTATCAATTGTCATCCCGGGGCTGATCCCTTCCACTTGGGGAAATCCCTGGCGGTAGGGATGAAACACCGCCAGAATTTGCTCCTGTTGGTCATCTGCCTGCGCTTGTCCCCACGCGGGGAGAACACAGCTCAGAACGAGAAGACAAGTTGCTACGGGTTTATTACGCATGAAGCTCCCTTCTTCCTTTCTTCATGATGGCAACCTTATTGATAATCCCCAGCCGGGTTGAAGCTGACACCCTCCGCGAAAATACCCTTACCTGGGACATAATTGACCTCTAGCCGAATCCCGGCGGGGTCTTCGAACAACACCGAGTAATACCCCGGCGCCCACGGGCCTTCTGCGGGCGGGTGCACGACCTTTGCCTTCCGGTCTTGTAGGAAGGCGTAGACCTTATCGACGTCCTCTCGACCCCGAGCCCGGAAACACGCATGGTGCAGTCCCACACTGTTCTGCACAAACCGGTCCGCGGCGCACTGCTCGTCGCAACGTCCGACCCCTACTGCAGTGCGGCCCCCGACGTAATAGATACTGTCCTGGCCACTGAAAGCACGTTTCAGGCCCAGAAAGGGAAGTAGGGCTTCATAGAACTCCCGGCATTGATCCCACTCGCTCACCGCCAGAATGATATGCGCCATGCCGTTGATCTCGATCACGATTCCCTCCAGACAACATCCCGTTATCTCAGTCGGTCGAAGTTCTGTATCAGTGTTCCCTCATATAGAGAAGGGCTCGCATCGTGCGCGTCGTCCCCGCTCCCCAGAGAATCAGGTGACGGTTCTTCTGTGCAGCGGTCAATCCTTCGCTCCTTGCAGATAGTTAGGGCATCCCCTCGCGCTCCTCTCGCGCCGTTTCCTCTACGGTACTCGGGCGCAGGACAAAGTCCCGCCCTCCAGACACGGCCTGCAGAAGCTGGTCGAGCTTCTCTACCGTCGGCACTGAGGCTCCCTGCTCATAGCGCGCATAGGCATTGCGCGACTTGGCGCCCAAGCGTTCTGCTGCGCCGGCGAGAGACAGACCGCTCAACTGACGCTGTCGCTGTAAGAGTAGGCATACCATCGCCTTGGTGTCGGAGGCACTGACCTCGAAATCTTCCTTCTTTCCCTCATGTACTGTCACAGAAAAACCCGGGCGGTTGATAATCGTTTCAAACCAATCGGCGATCATCGCTAAGGCTTCCTTGCGGGTTCGCCCCTGTGTCATCGCCGCAAAGATGGGAACTTCCGCTAACCAAAACTTGCCGTCTTTGTAGAGCTTGCCCTGAAAGCGCATAGTCAGTCTCTTCTGCTGGCCCGGCGCAAAATCGCCCGTGCCAACTTCTCGTTAATGTCCGTATGACGCGGGGTCGGCTCCTGCCGCTCGCCGTCGGTCCACACGTCGTGCTTTGCTCCGTGGCGCAAGAATCTCCAACCGAGCTTGCGCAATGCCTCTTCCAACTCACGCCGCTTCACTTTGTCTTCGTACACGTATCTGTGTACATCGGCAAGGCTGGGCAGGAAGGGCCTAACGCCGCCCCTTCTCCGGTGACAAATGTTCCTCAGGAGAGAGTTGTCTACCCCTCTGCTGACTGCGTCTGCTTCAGCTTCAGCCGTTCTCGGACTTGTTCAAGCGTGTATGTCACTGTCTCCCGAGAGGGGGGAATAGGGTCAGGTCTTTCTTTTTGCATCAGAGTTCTCTTGTCTCGCTCTTCACCGTTCCTCCCCATGTGTTACTGCAAGACCTGACCCCTATCTTCCTGCTCGGTCGAGCAACGGACCTCGCGCGCTTCAACATGCATTTGCTGAACCCGCGACTGCCACGGCTC
>JBGPOI010000438.1:0-4526 GCA_041487975.1 Binatia bacterium
AGGCCAAGTCGCTCGAACTGCGCGCGACGATGAGCCTGGCGCGGCTGTGGCAGAGTCAAGGCAAGCACGCCGAAGCCCGGCAGCTACTGGCGGAGATTTACGGTTGGTTCACGGAAGGGTTTGACACCAAGGATTTGCAAGAGGCCAAGGCGCTGCTGGGAGAGCTTTCCTGATAGAGAAGGGTTTCGTCACCTGAGCGTTTCAGGTCGCTCCGACATCGTCACGACCACCGTCTGTACGCCATATTTTTCTTGTACAGTCTGTTCAATTCCAATGATTCTCTCTTGTACCGTGAGTCGCTGTGCCGCCGGGATAGGCAAATACGCCCATAGATGAATATCTTCTCCTTCCACTGGTTCACATGGCACGAGACGAACCTGGGGAAATTCTTTTTGAATGGCCAAAATCAACTCGGCAGTGGCGAGTCCTACCACTGCTGCAGCGGGGGAGTGAACCGCTTGTTCCATGTTCTCAACCTCACAGTGCCCACCCCGTATGGTGAGCGATCGTTTGGCATAATTCTCGTACGATGGCTAATCCACCCTCGGCTTCCGCCTGTGCGACCGAGTCTGCCGCATAGTCCACTGCGATACGTAAACGATAGAGTGATTCGAGCTTCTTCCGCAACCCTGTCAACGCGGTGGGAAGCAGTGTCGGAGTAGCCCAGCGACCGCGACAGAACTCATTGATCAACCCACCATGTCGCCACAAGCCCAGCGGAGGATCCCCCACGACAGCCCACATGGCTTGGTAGCAAGCGTAGTAGCTACGCGCGGCGCTTTCGCCATAGAATTGATGATCGTAGCATAATTGAGCTACCTGTAGTTTTTCTTTGGCTTTCGCCCAACGACGCCCTTGTTCGTCAGTCTCCATCGTGTACTCTCCCAAGTCCTCTACCATAGCGTCCTCGTTCAGACCATCCCTGAGGATATGCACCCTGAAGTACAAACGCCTTTGTCCCACTCCTTCGTGTACCCAACCTAGTTCAGATTGCATCTTCTCCGTATAATCCCCCGACGCCGGGGGGAGACGCATGACATTTGACGAGGCACTGGAGAAAGTTCGAGAGCTGTTACAGCGACAAGGGCGAGTGTCCTATCCGGCACTGAAGCTGCGGTTCAGTCTCGATGAGGTATATCTTGAAGCGCTCAAGGCTGAACTCATTGACGCGCAACGGCTCGCCGTCGATGAAGACGGCAAGGTGCTAGTATGGGTAGGGGCTACGTCAGTTCAAAGTTCCAGGTTCCAAGTCAACACTCCGAACTCCGAACCTCGACCTCTGAACTCTTCCCAGTAACCTACACGCCCCCCCATCTGGCCGAGCGCATCCGCGCGGAACAAGCCGCGCTGGAAGCGCGGGGCGCAACAGATGGCGAACGCAAAACCATCACCGCGCTGTTTGCTGATCTCAAAGGCTCGACGGCGTTGATCGAAGGACTGGACCCCGAAGAAGCCCGAGCGATTATTGATCCGGCCTTGCAACTGATGATGGACGCCGTGCATCAGTATGACGGCTATGTGGCGCAAGCGCTGGGCGATGGCATCTTTGCCTTGTTCGGTGCGCCGCTGGCGCATGAAGATCATCCCCAACGGGCGCTGTATGCCGCACTACGCATGCAAGAGGCGATGCGCCGCTATGCGGATACGCTCCGCGCTAAAGGCTATCCACCACTGTTGATGCGGGTCGGTATCAACACCGGCGAAGTGGTGCGGCGCTCGATTCGTAAAGACGACTTGCATGCGGACTATGTTCCAATCGGGCATTCAACCAATTTAGCCGCGCGGATGGAGCAGTTGGCCAATCCCGGCTCCATCGTCGTCTCCGCGTATACCCACCGCCTGACCGATGGCTACTTTGCCTTCAAGGATTTAGGACCGACGCAGATCAAAGGGGTAGAAGAAGCCCTCAACATCTACGAAGTGCTCAGTGTCGGGCCGTTACGCACACGGCTACAAGTGTCTGCACGACGAGGACTGACGCGGTTTGTCGGGCGGCAGAGTGAGATGGAACAACTCCAGCGGGCGCTGGAACACGCGAAAGCTGGGCATGGGCAAATCGTGGGGACCATGGGCGAACCGGGGTTGGGGAAATCGCGCTTGTTCTATGAGTTCAAACTGCTCTCGTTAAGTGGCTGTCTGGTGCTGGACGCCTATTCGGTGTCACATGGCAAAGCCACGGCGTATCTGCCGGTGATTGAGTTGCTCAAGAGCTACTTTGACATTCAGGCCTCAGATGATGAGCGCAAACGACGCGAGAAGGTAGCCGGGAAAGTCGTGATTCTCGAGCGCACGTTGGAAGAGATCTTGCCGTATCTCTACGCCTTACTCGGCATTGAAGAGCAGCCTTCCCCGTTGCAGCAGATGGACCCGCAGATTCGCCGGCGACGGACGTTTGAGGCGCTCAAGAAGTTGTTCCTGCGAGAGAGTCTCAATCAACCCCTCATTCTCATCTTTGAAGACCTGCACTGGATTGATAGTGAAACCCAAGGCTTCCTGGACGTGTTCAGTGAGAGCGTGGCCAGCGCCAAGCTGCTGCTCTTGACCAACTACCGTCCCGAGTATCGGCATGAGCGGGGACAGAAGACGTATTACACGCAGCTGCGGTTAGCTCCGTTGGGCACAGCCGAGGCCGAGGAACTGCTGACCTTCCTACTGGGCGCCGACGCTAGTCTCACACCGGTGAAACAGCTCATCTTGGAGAAGACCCAAGGGACGCCGTTTTTCATGGAAGAGATTGTGCAGACGCTGATAGAGGAAGGCGTGTTGACACGCGATGCTGTAGGGGCGCACAGCTGTGCGCCCCTACCAACAGAGTTACACCTGCCCACCACGGTCCAAGGCATCCTCGCCGCCCGCATCGACCGGCTTGCTTCTGACGAGAAAGCGTTACTGCAGCAGTTGTCAGTCATTGGCCGGGAGTTTCCCCTCAGCCTGGTCCGCCAGGTCATCCCCCAGCCGGAAGCCGAGCTGTATCGGCTGCTCGCCTCGCTCCAACGCAAGGAGTTTCTCTACGAACAGCCGGCCATTCCCGAAGTCGAATACCTCTTTGAGCATGCGCTGACGCAGGAGGTGGCCTACAGCTCCGTGTTGGTCGAACGCCGCAAGGCGCTGCATGAGCAAACCGCGCACGCCATCGCGATCCTTTATCGCGACGAACTGGACGAGCACTACGTCGAGCTGGCGCATCATTACAGTCGTAGTAACAACACGGAGAAAGCCATCGAGTATCTGCAGAAGGCGGGGCAACAAGCGATCCAACGGTCGGCGCACGCGGAAGCCCTTCCGTACCTCACCGCCGCACTAGAGGTGCTGAAGACCTTGCCCGACACCCGCGAGCGCGCCCACCAAGAACTCACGCTGCTCGTCATGCTGGGCGTGCCGTTACTGAACGCCAGAAGTTTTGCTTCACCGGAAGTGAAGGCTACCTTTACCCGCGCCCGGGAGCTGTGCCAACAGCTCGGGGAGACCCGCCAGCTCTTCCCAGTCCTCGTTGGGCTGCGGATGTTCCATGGGGCACGAGGTGAGTTACTCACGGCGCGCGAGCTCGGGGAGCAACTCCTGGACCTGGCCCAAAAAGCGCAAGACCCTGCTTTGCTCATGCAGGCATATCGGGCACTGGGCAGCACCTTATTCCCTCTGGGTGAGTTCGGCGCAGCCCAGGCGCACCTGGAGCAGAGCCTGACCCTGTATGACGCTCAGCGCCACCACTCCCCTGAGTTCTTCTACGGCATAGAGCCGGGGGTCTTTGGCCTCTCCTATGCAGCCTGGGTCCTGTGGTATCTAGGCTATCCGGACCAGGCGCTCCAGAAGAGCGAGGCAGCGCGGACTCCGGACCAGGCGCTGTCTCATCCCTTCAGCTTGGCCACCGCACGGGTTTTTGCTACTGTGTCGCACCAGCTCCGCCGGGAAAGAGCCCTGACCCAAGAGTGGGCCGAGGCAGCGGTCACCCTCGCACGTGAGCAAGGCTTTCCCGTATGGTTAGGGCAGGGGGCTGTCCTAAAGGGCTGGGCACTCGCCGAACAGGGCCAGAGTGAAGAGGGGATTCTCCAGATTCGCCAAGGAATAGCCTCCGACCAAGCTGTCGGGGTAGAGGTATTTCTACCGTATAATCTTTCCCTGCTGGCCGAGGCGTATGGAAAAGGAGGACAGGTTGAAGAGGGACTCTCAGCGTTGGCTGAGGCACTCGCTGTGATAGACAAAACCAGCGAGCGGTTCTACGAGGCGGAGGTGTATCGATTACAAGGCGAGCTGACGCTGCAAAAAGAGTTCAAAGTTCAAGGTTCCACGTTCCAAGTCCCCAACACCCAGCACCTAACACCCAACGCCCAAGTTGAGGCGGAGGGGTATTTCCGCAAAGCCATTGAGATTGCGCAAAAGCAGCAGGCGAAGTCACTCGAACTGCGGGCGGTGATGAGCCTGGCGCGGTTGTGGCAGTCCCGAGGCAAGAGGGCTGAAGCTCACCGGATGTTATCCGAGATATATCACTGGTTCACCGAAGGGTTTGACACCAAGGATCTGCAAGAGGC
>JBGPOI010000439.1:0-4517 GCA_041487975.1 Binatia bacterium
ACAATTGTCGGGAAGACCTGGGACCTGCACGTGCGCGATGACCTGCGCATCTCGAAAAAGGCCAACCTGGAAGTGATTGCCGACTCTCTCGCGTACCTGAAGAAACGCGTGGACGAAGTCTTTTTCGACGCCGAGCATTTCTTTGACGGTTACCGCGCAAATCCGGAGTATGCGCTCGAATGCTTGACCGCCGCCGCCGAAGCTGGGGCTGACATGTTGATCCTGTGCGACACCTGCGGTGGCCGCATGCCGTACGAGATCCTGGCTGCCACGCGCGCCGCTGCGCAGGCGGTGACCGTGCCTCTCGGCATTCATTGCCACAACGACTGCGAGATGGCCGTGGCCAATTCCCTCGCCGGCGTCGAGGGCGGCGTGGTGCAGGTGCAGGGTACGATCAACGGTTTCGGCGAACGCTGCGGTAACGCCAATCTCTGTTCGGTCATTCCCAACCTGCAGATCAAGCTCGGTTATCACTGTGTAAGTCCGGCCCAGCTGCAAAAACTGGCTGAGGTTTCCCGCTTCGTGTACGAGCTGGCTAACATCGAGCCGCACAAACGTCAGGCTTATGTTGGCGTCAGCGCCTTTGCCCACAAGGGTGGCCTGCATGTAGCGGCGGTGCAGAAGAACCGCGAAACCTACGAACATATAGACCCGGACCTGGTCGGTAACGCCCAGCGCGTGCTGGTCTCTGATCTGTCCGGCCGTAGTAATGTGCTCTACAAAGCCAAGCAGTTTGGCCTTGATGTGGAGAGTGCCGACCCGGCGGTCAAAACTATTCTGGATGAGGTGAAGCGGCTGGAGAACGTTGGGTTCCAGTACGAAGGAGCAGAGGGATCGTTCGAATTGCTGATGCAAAAAGCGATCAACGGCCAGGTCCGGCATTTCCGCCTGATCGGCTTCCGGGTCATTGACGAGAAACGTAAGGAAGATGAACCGCCACTGTCCGAGGCGACCATCATGGTTGAGGGACCGGATGGCGCGGTGGAACACACCGCGGCCCAAGGCAACGGTCCGGTCAACGCGCTCGATCGCGCCTTGCGCAAAGCGCTGACCAAGTTTTATCCCCAATTGGAGCAAGTCGTGTTACACGACTACAAGGTCCGAGTTCTGGGAGGCGACGCCGGCACGGACGCCACCGTGCGAGTGCTCATCGAGTCCGGGGACGAGCATGATCGCTGGGGGACGGTGGGTGTGTCTCCTAACGTCATCGAAGCGAGCTGGCAAGCGTTGGTCGATAGCATCGAGTACAAACTGTACAAGGACAAGAAGGCCAAGGGAAAGCGGCCGGCGGTGAACGGTTAGCTGTCCTCGAGAAGAGGGGTTGGAGGCTAGGGGTTGGCAAAAAGAGGGAACTCATGGCAACGGAGACGACGTCCCAATCCCCAGCACCCACTCCTCAATCCCTACGTATGTTCTGGGAACAGATCAAAGAAGACATCCAAGCGGTCTTCGAGCGTGACCCGGCGGTGCGTTCCAAATGGGACGTCGTCCTCGCTTACCCGGGGTTCCATGCGGTGCTGTTTCATCGCCTTGCTCACCGGCTGTGGAGCCGTGGGTGGACGACTCTGGCGCGGGTGGTCAGTCATCTCTCCCGCTTTCTCACTGGCATCGAGATTCATCCCGGCGCGCGCATCGGTCAGCGGTTGTTCATCGACCATGGCATGGGTGTCGTCATCGGTGAGACGGCAGAGCTCGGCAACGATGTGACCCTGTATCAAGGGGTATCACTGGCTGGGACGAGTCTGGAGAAGGGGAAGCGCCACCCCACACTTGAGGATTGGGTATTGATCGGCGCCGGGGCGGCCGTGCTCGGCCCCATCACGATCGGCCGTCACAGCCGCATCGGGGCCGGCTCAGTCGTGGTCAACTCGGTACCGGCGCACTCCACCGTCGTGGGTATTCCTGGAAAGATCGTCAAAAGCGACGGTCTCCATCAGCCTTCCGGGAAGCCGATCATCGACCTCGATCACGCCAACCTGCCCGATCCGGTGACTCGTGCCCTTTCTACCTTGCTGGAACATGTGGAAAAGCTAGAGCATCGGCTGGAGGAAGTAACCTCACGCCAGGGCTCGCTCGAAGATCGTTTCGCTGAGGGCGATGAGGATCTCCAGCGCGTGCGCACCCTGCTGAAAAATGGTGGCGCGGTCTAGGGCGGGACCGCGCGTCAATGAGCTGTGCGCTTTCTCCCGTGCCGCATTTTTTCTGGGACGTTTCTTGACAAATCCGTAGAACGCCACGACAATAGCTTCTTTACAGGTCTAGTCCTGTAGTGTGGTGAGGTGGAAGTGGTGCAGGGACGGAGAAGGATTGGACTAGGCGTCTTCTGGATACTGGTCTACGGGTATCTGTCGGCCTGTAGCAGCGCGGTTTATCATCAAGTGCGCCCAGGAGAAACCTTATCCGAAATTGGGCAACGTTACGGCGTCTCCTACCAAGAGATTGCTCGCTACAACACCATCCATAATCCTGACAAGTTAGAGGTCGGTCAGTGGTTGCGCATCCCGCCACCAAAGCAACCGCCGTCCGCTACCCCAGCTGCACCTGAGAAACGCGTCATCGCTCAAGCCCTGCCTGAGAAGCCGCCGGACTTGAGTCCGCTGCCACGAGACGAGGACCGACCGAAGGGGGACTCGCTTTTTTCCTGGCCGGTGGAAGGAGAGGTGACCTCGGGGTTTGGCCCGCGGAATGGGAGCTTCCACGATGGGGTTGATATTGCCGCTCCTCGTGGCACTGCGGTCTTAGCCGCGGCAGATGGACAGGTCATCTTTAGCGATGTGCTGCGTGGCTATGGCAATGTGGTGATCGTTCGCCATCCTGGTGGATATGTCACGGTCTACGCCCATAATCAGGCGAATCTCGTCAAAGAAGGACAGACCGTACGGCGGGGCGAACAACTCGCTGAGGTGGGGCAGAGCGGACGCGCGACTGGCGCGAGCGTGCACTTCGAGGTGCGGAAAGACAACCTGGCGCGTGATCCGCTACGTTATCTTCCCCCAGATCGGCGCACCGTGCGCAAGGAACCCTCGCCGTAGTAGGGCTTCATTGGGGCGATACGCTCAGGAGAAACGCTTGCCAGAGGAGGGAGAGCCAGGGTAACCTCGCTCCTGTTGGTTCAGAACTCGCCAAGAGGCGAGCGAGGGGTATTGGGCAACCACTAGGAGGATTGTGTGCAAGAGCTGAAACACTTGATTCGTGACGTTCCTAACTTTCCCAAAGCCGGAATCATGTTTCGCGACATCACTCCGTTATTGGCCGACGGCCCGGCTTGGCGTGAGACGGTGAATCAGATTGCCGAACGTTATCGGGGCCGCATCGAGGTGGTGCTCGGTGTCGAGTCACGTGGATTCCTCATCGGTTCGGCGGTGGCATACACTTTAGGCTGTGGTATCGCGGTGGTGCGGAAACCTGGCAAGCTCCCGGCGGCGAAGTTCAATGCCAGCTATGCCCTCGAATATGGCACCGACACCCTGGAGATTCATCAAGACGCCTTTGCTCCTGGCAGCCGGGTGCTGGTGGTGGACGACTTGTTGGCGACCGGTGGCACGGCCGCGGCGGCAATCTCGCTGGTGCAGCAACTGCGCGGCGAGATCGTGGAAGCCGCCTTTATCATCGAGTTGACGTTCCTTGGCGGACGTCAACGCCTCGCCCCCTGCGGCGTGTTCTCGCTGATTCAATACGCTAGCGAGTGAGGTAGTGGGGAAAGTGGGAGCCAAACACTCGCCTGCTTGATCTTTCCTCGGCGGACGTCATTTTGCCCTCGTTGCTGGCCGTGCGTGATGCGTTAGCGAGCTTGGTCGCTGCATAACGACGACCGTTCCCCCTCGCTCCTTCAGCCGTATAATAGCGTGTCTGAAGGTCGTGAAGTTGAAGTCGATGGCCCTGGTTAAAGGATGAAGCCATGAACCCTGCAACGACTCTCTTCTATGACATCGACACGCAGCGTGACTTTATACTCCCAGAAGGGAAGCTCTACGTTCCTCGTGCAGAGCGCATCTTGCCGCAACTGGAAGAACTCACCCGGATTGCTCGGCAGATGGGCGTCGCCATTGCCGGATCGGTCGATCGTCATTTCCCTACGGACCGAGAGTTTCAATCCAACGGTGGAGCATATCCAGAGCACTGCATGGATGGAACTGACGGACAGAAAAAAGTAGAGGCGACTTTTCCGCGGCGACCCATCTGGATTGAGAATCGCGCCTATCCAGTGGCAGAACTCCAGGCGTTGCTGCGCCGAGACGGGGAGCTTTATATCGAAAAACAGGACGTTGATCTCTTTGCTGGGAACCGCAACGCCGCCTACGTGCTCGATACGCTGTTGCAAGGGAAAGAAGATGTCGTCGTGTATGGCGTGGTGACCGAGATCTGTGTGGATCTGGCACTCGCTGCTCTCAAGGACCGCCCGGTTCGCCTGCATGTTCCGGTGGATGCCATTGCCGCGCTCAGTGAAGAACGGGGGAAAGAGACGCTGGAGAAGTGGCGACGCTGGGGGATCCATCTGACGACAGTGGCCGAAGTGA
>JBGPOI010000440.1:0-4516 GCA_041487975.1 Binatia bacterium
GAAAGACGACGTGCTAATTTCCTGGGAGAACTCACGCATTCTGGCCGAGCGCATCCCCGGCGCCAAACTCGTACTGCTGGAGCCCGCCGGCCATTGCTTCTGGCTAGAGCAGCCGGAGCAATCGCGCGAGGCGATCATGGCATTCCTTCAAGGATAGCGGTGATACGGCTTGCTGAAAAATTAGCGTTCGTGCTTCGACAGGCTCAACACGAACGGAAAATCCTTACCATGTCCAAGACCCGCCCCGTTTGCCCTGAGCTTGTCGAAGGGTGAACACGGTGCTTTTCCGTACCTTGCGAGGAAGGGATCATGGCAGACAGGCAACTCACCAAAGAAAGCCAAGTGCGCACGCTGCGCGGTTGGCTGTTGGGCTTGCACGCAACCCACATCATCGACATCGGCGGGCGGTTGGGTTATTTCGTCGAACTCAGACGGCGCGGTGGAGCAGCCCTAGCAACAGAACTCGCCGCCGCTTTGCAACTCGATCCCTGGCGCACGGAAGTGTGGTGCCGGGCGGCGTGCACCGTTGGGGTGCTGGGATACGAAGACGGCAAAGGTTTTGTTTTTGCTCCTTTCATGGATGAACTGCTCGGAGAAGAGTCTCCCGAACTGCTCACCTCCCATGTCCTCGCCAGTCTCTCGCGCGATTTCCCCGCCTATCCCGAGGCGTTTCGCACCGGCGCGACCAAAACCTTCCACGAGCATGATGTGGACTTCTTCTTTCATCAGAGCCGCATCGCCGCCCTGCGCGCGCCGGAGATTGTCGCCGCGGCACGCAGACTGCCGGGGGTCGAGGCGCGTCTTCAGGCGGGAGGCAAAGTGATGGACGTGGGCTCGGGGAGCGGCATGACGATCGTGCGCTTCGCCGAGGAGTTTCCCGCCTGTCACGTGACGGGGGTCGAACCGCTGCCCTATTTTGTCGAGTATTCCCGGCGTCTCATCCAGGAGCGCGGGCTGCAACACCTGGTACGAGTCGAGCCGGTTGGCGCTGAGCAGATCTCCTTTGAGCAGGAGTTTGATTTGGTCACCATGGTGCAGGTGTTTCATGAGCTGCCAGACCGGGCCAAAATCGCTGTTCTGCGCCGTTGCCAGCAAAGTCTCAAACCCGGTGGGGTGCTCCTGCTAGTCGATCGCTGCTCGCCAGCCGATGGCGCTGATCTGCGCGACCGGCGGTTCACCATGAGTATTCTCGAGCAATGGTTCGAGGTGACGTGGGGGAACATCGTCAACACCCGTAGTGAGATTCTGCGGATGCTCCAGGATACAGGATTCACCGTCACTCTCGAGACTGCGGAGATGATTGCTACGTACTGGACGTTTGTGGCGGAAAAAGCGGGAGTGTAAGGAGGTCCTCCATGTCCGCGACTACACAGATCCTGAAAAACTCAAGCTTCTGCAAGAATTGATACAGAGGGAAGAGGAGAAGGATGAGGTGATGGAGTCACAGTCTCAAAACTCGTGGGCTATGAGTTGGAGAAGCTTAAGGGGCGTCAGAGCCGGATCCGGGAGAAGCTGACCGTACTCGAAGAGCGGTACGGTCTGAAAACTGAAGAGTTTTGCCGGAAATTTCGAGAAGGCGCTCTGGGGGATGAGATGGATTTCTTTGAGTGGTCTGCTTTGGCTGACATGCAGCAAGAGATATCTCAACAACTGGCCGAAGGCCTTACGGACTACAGTCTTCATTGGTAGCACGGAGACGGATCGCTGATTGGAATGGCTTTATCGGGCTGCTGCAAAAAGAAGTCTTGGCGAAGAGCAGCAAGAAGACCGACGCCTAATACCAAGTCGAGATCAAGAGATTTCCGTTGTCGCGTCTCAGGCTTCGTGCTAGAACCCGCTCATGCAGTGCACGAATTGCCAGACCGACAATCCTCCAGAGAATCGCTTCTGCGAACAGTGCGGCACTCCCCTGGAGGCCCGCTGCCCCCAGTGCGGCGTGTCCGTGCGGCCGGGGGCGCGGTTCTGCGGGGCGTGCGGCAATCGCTTGGCAAGAGCCCGAAGCCAAGGCTCAGGCACCTGTCTCTCGGCCACCAGCGGCTGATTACCAGGGCCGCCTCGCTTCTTACACACCCAAACATCTGGCAGACAAGATTCTTACCACCCGTTCAGCCTTGGAGGGCGAGCGCCGCCAAGTCACTATCCTGTTTGCCGATACGGCCGGCTTCACCGCTCTCGCCGAGAAACTCGATCCCGAAGACGTTCATCAGATCCTTGACCGCTGCTTCGAGCTGATTACGGCAGCCGTGCACCGCTTCGAAGGCACGATCAACCAGTACACCGGCGACGGCGTGATGGCGCTGTTCGGCGCACCCATTGCCCACGAGGATGGACCGCGCCGCGCCGTGCACGCGGCCCTGGCAATCCAGCAGGCATTGCGGGATTTTAGCAAAGAACTGGAGGCACAACGTGGTTTCGGTCTGCAGATGCGCATCGGCTTAAACACCGGGCTGGTCGTCGTTGGCAAGATCGGTGCTCTCTATCCTGAGCGAGTTTCTCCCTTCCGTCGAAGCCTATCAGCGCATGCGGGAGGTGGCTCGACAGCTCGGGGATAGAGCGAAAGAAGCAGAGGCGCTCTTCGGTATTGGTAATGGCTTCTTCTTTGCCCACGAGTTCGAAAAGGCCCTCGAATATGTCGAGCAGGCAAAGGTGTTAGCGTCAGCAATCGGTGCTAGAAACATCCTCGCTGGCAGTATGCACGTGATAGGCTTGGTCCACGGGGTGACAGGCAAACTCGGTGAGGCCGCACGCCTGTGGGGAGAAGCTCTGAGGATCAGCAAGGAGGCGGGGAACAAAGGCCCGGAAGGGTTCACCCTCATAATGCTAGGGCAGTTCCATAACTGGAAGGGAGAGTACGAACAGGCTCTTCATCTTCACGAGCAGGCTTGCACGATCGGACATACTCACAACCTTCAGGATGTCCTGTTACAACTCATCTGGACGAGGGGCGTCGTCTACTGCGGCAAGGGGGAGTATGAACAAGCTATTGTCTCCTTCCAGGAAGCCCTTGGGAAAAGCGAGCGGCTTGGCGACAAATATTTCAAATGTCGCATGCTCAATACCCTGGGTTGGGTGTACGGAGAGCTCTACAATCTAGAGCCGGCCATTCGCTACAATCAAGAAGGGGCGGAGGCGTCGTACACGATCGGTGACCCAGAGATTATTAGAAACGCCGAAATCAATTTGGGCGATTACTACCTACTTCTAGGTGACATCGATCAGGCGCAGCAGTATCTCGAAAAGGTCTATCGCGATTCGCAACAGCGTGGGAAGTGGGGGGAAGAATCGATGAAGTGGCGCTATATGCAGCACTGCTGTCATAGCCTGGAAGAGCTGTGTCTCACAAAAGGAGATGCTGAGAAGGCGCTGAAGTTTGCTGAGGAGTGCCTGCAACTGGCCGAGCCGACCGAGAGCCGTAAAAATATTGTCAAAGGCTGGCGGCTACAGGGGCAGGCATTCTGCGCGCAGGGGAGACGGGCAGAGGCCGAAGCAGTGCTGCAGAAGGCGCTCGCGCTCGCGCAAGAGATCGGTAACCCGCCGCAACTGTGGAAGACTTATCAGGCCCTGGGTGAATTATACGAGCAGCAGGGCGCAACCGAGCAAAGGCGGTCGGCTTACGCCCATGCCATCGAGGTGATCGAAGAAGTGGCGAGCCGGTTGCAGGATCAAGAGATCAAGCAGGTCTTCCTCTCGGCGCGACCGGTGCAGGAGATTAGGGAGAGATTGGATCGGCTTTTAGGCTGAGGTGACTCGACATTGATAGTAGGGGCGAATCTTGTATTCGCCCTGCTGCCTGCCATTCCGAACGTCGGGCGATCACAAGGATCGCCCCTACTCTAAAGGGAACAACATGTCACGACTTGGCATGGTCCTCTATCACGGCATCGACAACGGACCGGAACTAAAAGAATACGGCCGCATCGCCGAAGAGGCCGGCTTTGAGTCACTGTGGGTGACCGAGCGCTATTTCCACGAGGAGACCTTCTCGCTGTTGGGATTCCTGGCGGCGGCAACGCAGCGCATCAAGTTGGGCGTTGGGGTGGTGAATCCCTACACCCGCAACCCGGCTCTTCTGGCCATGGCTAGTGCCACGCTGGACCGTATAAGCGGTGGCCGCTTCTTGTTAGGTCTCGGCCGCAGCGATAAATCGGTGATCCAGGGCAGGATGGGTATCCCCTATGGCGATTCTCGCTCTACGCTGGAAGAAGCTGTCATATTGCTTAGGAGCCTTCTCTCTGGCGAACGAGTCTCCTCTGCAAGCGGTCGCTTCAAGTTGAATGGCGCTCGGCTTGCCACGACGCCGGTCCAGCAGAAGCTCCCCATTTATCTGGCGGCCATTGGTGCAAAAGGCCTACGCTTGGCCGGCGCGATTGCCGATGGAGTCCTGCTGAATGCCTATGTGCCGCCGGCGTATGTGCGGTACGCGGTCCAAGAAATCAGACAGGCCGCGCAAGCAGCCGGACGAGACCCGCGCGCGCTCGACATCGCCTGTATGCTGGTGGTGCGACTGACGGACGAC
>JBGPOI010000441.1:0-4513 GCA_041487975.1 Binatia bacterium
ATTGAACTGACGAACAACGCGGCAGAGAGGAGCCTGCGCCATGCCGTGCAATGGCGCAAGGTGAGCTATGGCACGCAGAGTGAGAAGGGCAGTCGCTTTGTCGCCCATATCCTGACGGTGGTGGCGACCTGTCAGCAACAGAGGCGCAATGTACTCGTCTATCTGACCGCCTGTTGCCAGGCCTTCTATACGAGGGGAACAGTCCCCTCACTCCTCCCACAAACCAGCAGTTAGCCTGCAATTGGACAGCAGTCCACCCTGTGAACGTCCACCGCCGAAGGTCCAGGGGCTTCCTGTCAGGCTCAGGTCCCATCCTATATACAAGAACGCCAGCGGCTGTCTGAAGTTTGGCTTCGTCCACAAGCAATCGTCACCGTGCTTCAGTTCCAGTACCAAGGCACTCCTGCTTGGCTGCGGGAGGCAGTCTCTGCACCGCCTTGCGGGCTTTTGCCGAATAAGCTGTCTCTAGGAGGCTCACGCTGATACCCACGAAACCGCCTCAACATTAGCCCCTGGTTGCGGAACTGAAGCTCACTCGTCAGCCCCCACCCTACCGGGGGACGGACTGGCGGAAAGGAAGTCTTTATGAAGAAGTTGCTGTTTGTGATTTTATCCATCGGCCTGCTGGCCAAGAACGGCTGGGCAGGCCCGAACGATGCGATCTTAGATCTCTGTGGGTATGACGCCACCTGGAATCCGGACGGGCAAAAATGTGTCTTTAATCCTCCCTTGGATAAACCCGTTACAGAGATTAACGGTATCCCGATGCAAGAGGTGGAAGCGATCATGGGCCGTCACTTCGAGCAGCTCAAGGCGATTTCTGGCATGACAGGGGTTGGGCTTGGTGCCGATGGCTTTGATGTCGAGGTGCAGGGAGCCCCGGACATGGACCGGCGTCCCGTCTGCGATCGAGGGAGTGCCGGTCCATGTCCGGCCGTCCCGACTGAGGGTGAACTGAGCCATCGGACCCTCACGCAGCCGGTGAATCCTGAACAAGGTGCGGGTGACCGGGGGAATTGCCGCAGAAGAAGAGCTGGTGGCGGCAGAGATGGAGGAAATCGGGTGGGGCGTAGGAGGCGGGACGCGCCCGACCTAGTCTAGAGCACTTCCTGTGAGGCGAGGACATGACTGCGCAATGTTCAGGCGAGTCTGGCGTCCACGGACACCCCTCGGGACTGAGGCGTGTGTGTTCCGCCTCAGTGTACCGCCTTCCCTATCGGGCTAGGTGTAAGACTAACTATTGTTCAGGTGAGCTTGACACTGAGGCACCTCCCCTGTGACTGGGTCGGTGAGTGCTGCCTCAGTGTATCGTATCCCCCTACCACTGAGAGCTTTTATCATGGACAGTGAGGTGGCACCTTTGAAGTCGAGAGGTGTAGTCCAGAAGGAGTATGGGTGATGAAGAGAATGACACGGGAAGAATGCCGCAGTTTCTTAGGCAGTGCTGTGCGGACCGGCAAACTGGCCACGGTGCGGAAGGATGGCCGGCCTTCCGTCGTGCCCGTGTGGTTTGACCTGGAGGGGGAGACCCTCGTGTTCACGACCTGGCATAAGTCCATCAAGGCAGCGAGCATACGATGCGATCCCCGGGTCTGTCTCTGTGTGGATGATGAGACGCCGCCGTTCGCCTATGTCCAGGTCGAAGGCACGGCCGTGCTGTCACACGATGCCGAGCAGTTGCAGTATTGGGCGACGCGGATTGGCGGGCGCTACATGGGGCACGCAGTAGCCGAGACCTATGGGCAGCGCAATAGTGTGGAAGGGGAACTGCTCGTGCGCGTCACACCGACGAACATGCACGGCTATAAAGAGGTTGCCGGGTGGTAAAGAGGGGAAAGTGCCATCGACCCCGCCTCACAGCGACGCCCTTGCCTTGGACTCGTAGTTATCTTCATGTATCTTGCGACTCATGAAGGTGAACCTCCTACAGGGGACTTGCACCCCACAAACTCACGCCCATGCCGGGCGTACACAACACCTTCAAGAGGGACCTCGGGGACGCTACGCGCCCCTCGGCCCCTTAAGGCGGGCGCTGAGTCTTACACACAAGTCGTCAAGTAGTTGATTTCTGTTGACTTTTTTAGGGGCGCAAAGAATCGCGCCAAAATAGCAAACTCAGGCAAAATCAATGCACTGCAATGTTGCTGTACCAGATGTGTGTAATGGTGAGTGCGTGGCATGAGATGGCCGGGAGGTATCTCGTATGGAACCACTGCCCTGTCCTCTGTGTAGAGAGTCCCTTGAACCAACCAAGGGGCGTCACGGCCTGGTATGGGTGTGCCGAGCGTGCCGAGCAGGCGCAGCCACCCTCCCCATCCTTCGTCAGGTTGCCTCGCGTTCGTTCGTCAATCATCTGTGGCAGGCCGCTCTGCACAACGGCCGTACCTCTGCTGTCGTGTGCCCTGCGTGCACTCAGCCCTTCACCGAGTTCGCGGGGGCGAGCGCCGCAGTGACCCCTCAGCTCAAGGTGTGCGTTCGTTGCTTCTGGGTATGGCTCAGTCCCGAGGCGCTCTCGTCTCGCGCCGCGGCGGCCCCGCTGCTCCCGGCGCTCGGTCAAGCCCACGCGGTCGTTCAGGAGGCGGCTCCTGGGGAGTCGGCCGCCGCGGTCGAAGCGCGCCAGGTCCTGAGTTCACTTGGGGCTGGGGTACTCCTTCGGGTTCTCTGAAGTCCGCCGGTCATCTACCAAGCGCAGGAAGCTGTCCGGCCTCGGCTGTCCGTTGCCAGACAGTGTTGCGTTTGCTGGCGTCGGCCGGCAGCTTATGCGCTGGCATTAGGCAGCATGAACGGCCGTGAAGTTCAGCGAAATGCAGGGTGGAGTCCATCAAGAGGAGGCGAGATGGCAAGACTCCTTCCCCTAACACTGGAGCAGCGAGCAGGCGGCCTCACCAGCGGTTGGCGCGGGCTGGCCCACTCACGCCCCCGCGGTTGAGTGAGAGTTAATTCGAGAACACGTCCACTGTGGCTCGTGACGCCCACCCCTCTTCGTAGGGCGCGGCCATCCGACCGACCGCGCGCAGGTGTTTGAATTTCCACGTGCCATTGAGTTTGACATAGTCGTCCTCGTAGCGTGCCGCGAGCCAGAGCTGGCGATTGCCGTTGCGGAAGGTGAAGGGACCGAGAAAATACCAGCTCGCGTGCGCCGCGTCGCCGTTCACCGCAATGCGAGGATTGAAAACATTGTGCTGTGAGAAGCTGATCCGCTCGGCGAAGCTCTTGAACAGCTTGCGAAGTTCCGCATGCCCCTGCGCGTGCCCTACACCTTTCCCCTCCCAAATACCGTCCTCGGCGAAAATCGTCACAATCCGGTCCTGGTTGTGATCGTCATCGCAAATATCGCAGTATTCGGCTTTGAGCTGCTTGATCGCTTCGATGTCCTGGAGCACGGTGAGGTGTTTTTCGAGTTCCGCGTTATCCATGAGTGCGAGCCTCCTGAAGAGTTACAGTTGATGACGGAGGAAACTGTATCCGACTTCCCAGCGGGCCTCAATGAGCGCAGAGCAACCGGAACACTGACTGACTCCTGGTGTAGAGCCACTGCCGGTTGATGGGCAGAAAGTAGCATATTGGATGGTCAGTGCCCATGCTACTGTGTTCAATTACACTGGCCTCCTGGCAGTGGTGTTCCCGTATAAGCTGGATCGTGAGGGCTGACCTATTGGGGTACAGATGGTGGGGAAACGCTGGGACGAATCGCGTCTGCTGGCGATGGCAAAAGCCCTAGCGGAAGCGACCGGCGAATGCCACCGACCGCCGGGTTACTAAGGAGCGCACTATCGGCTTCAGGGTCGTAGCTGGCGGCACTATCGGGTAGCCAGGGAAGTCACCCTCCCCAGCCCCCACACTACCACGGCGTGCAGGTCCGCACTGGGCAACTCAGGTAGGATAGTGCAGTGAGATCCAGTCCGATCGTCACTCAAGACTGGGGCGATGGCTTACCGGAGCGAAGTTGGTAACGTTACAGTCTTGCACACCGTGTTGGATTGGTCGCTGTATAGCGCACGGTATGCTGACTGTTCTAGTGCCCGAGAGAGTCCCGAATCAGCCGCGTGTTCCGCCAGTGAGGCTGCTTGTAGAGTGTGGGAGTCTATTTACCCCTCCAGCCCGTGCCACCGCTCCTCCCGTCCCTGTCCATACTGTCGTTTGCTAGCTCTCGCCGGCTCGCTTTGCGCACCCCGCAGGTCGCACGAACGCCCAGAGGATTGCTAAAACCGCCTCAAACGCCGTCGCCACGGCTCGCCCAGCACGTCCGGACCCGTGGGAAGGGGAGAAAGATCGTATCCGTGGCTGATCGTGGCGTAAAAACGAAATACGGCAGTCGGCTGTCTGTCGCCTCAGCGGACGCTAAAGAAGCGCCTCCGAGCAGCCGTTTAGATGAGGCGTGGTCATAAATCAGGCGGCGCGCAGCAGGGCTTTGATGCCCACCCCCACAAAGTGGTGGTGTTGCTGTTGATAGAGCAAGAGCACTTGATAGAGCAACACGGCCCCCAGGGCCAAGAGTTGGCAGCGGCCCAAG
>JBGPOI010000442.1:0-4507 GCA_041487975.1 Binatia bacterium
ACTACGCTGATCGCCATGCGCCTAGCCGGCCTCAGTTTCAACCTTATGACACTGGGCGGCATCGCGGCGGCGATCGGTCTGGTCATCGACGACGCGATCGTGGTCGTCGAGGCCATTTACGCCAAGATGCAGACGAGCATGCCACGCTTAGAGGCCATCCAACAAGCCATCAGCGAGATCTTTCAGCCTTTGGTAGGTTCGACCCTGACTCCGGTCGTGGTCTTCCTTCCCCTGAGTTTCTTGGACGGTGTGACCGGTGTGTTCTTCCGCGCCCTGGCGCTGACGATGGTGGTCGCGCTGCTGACCTCACTGGTATTGGCCATCACCCTCACGCCAGCGCTGGCGGCGTGGTTTATCCGGGAGCGCACACAGCCCGGGGCAGAGACGTCGGAAGTCCAAGTCAACGAAGGCGGCTTTTTGATGCGCCGCGTCCTGCACGTGTACGAAGCTGCGGTCCGCCGCGCGTTGCAGTATGGCTGGCTGACCCTGCTGCTCTGCGGTCTGGTGCTCCTGCTCGGGATCGGAATCTATGGACACTTAGACAGCGATTTCCTGCCGCCTATGGACGAAGGCGGGTTTGTTATGGATTACCACACCCCGTGGGGGACGAGTCTGACCGAAACCAACCGCCAGCTCTTACAAGCTGAGGCGATCCTGCGCGTCACCCCGGACGTGGAAAGCTACTCGCGCCGCACCGGGGCGCGGCTGGCGTTGGCGATCTCCGAACCGAACACCGGCGATTTTCTCGTGAAACTGAAACCCACTCGGCAACGGACAACCGACGATGTCATTGCAGAACTGCGCGGTAAATTCCACACCGCCGTGCCCGGCGTTCACTGGGAGTTCGCCGGCATCCTGGGTGACCTCATCGGTGACCTCACGTGGTCGCCCAGGCCGATTGAAGTCAAATTGTTTTCCGCTGACATTGACTTTTTAAAACACAAGGCACCCGAGATCGAGGCGCAGCTCAAAAAGGTGAAGGGGGTGGTCGATACCTTCGACGGCCTGGTGATGACCGGCCCATCCTTGAGCCTGCGGGTGCGTTATTCTGACGCCCAGCGATTCGGTTTTAACGCCAACGATGTCGCCAACGCAATGAATACTGCCATGCTCGGACAAAAGGCATCCTATATGCTGGAGGGCGACCGCGTGGTCAATATCCGCGTGCTGCTGGATGCAGCGAGCATTGCACAGGTCGCCAACTTGCGTGACATTCTGCTGCGCGCCGCGGATGGCACGATGGTGAAGCTCTCACAGATTGCCGATATTGCGGAGGAATCCGGCCAATTAGAGCTGCACCGTGAGGACTTGCGTCAAAATGTGGCCGTCACGGCACGTCTCGAAGGCCGTGACCTCGGGAGCACGATGGCAGAGATCCGCACCCAGTTGAGCCGCGACAAATCGTTGTCACTCGGTATCCTCGAATTCGGCGGCCTGTATCAGCAACAACAGGAGTCGTTCCATAATCTGCTGCTGGTGTTGGCTATGGCCATCTTTCTCGTCTTCACGGTGCTGCTCATAGAGTTCCATTCCTTCTATGAGCCGATCGCCATTGTCTTCGGCGCGGTGTTGGCACTGTTCGGCACTGTCCTGGCGTTGCTTGTGACCGGCACCTCGCTGAATGTCGTGTCCTTTCTCGGTGCGATCATTGGCGTCGGTATCGTCGCCAAGAACGGCATCCTGCTGCTGGACTTTGTTGATGACTTGCGCGCGGCAGGTCTGAGTCTGCAAGAGGCCTTAGTGCGCTCGGGCCGGCGACGCTTGCGTCCCGTCTTGATGACCTCGCTGGCGGCAGCGCTAGGACTTTTGCCGTTGGCGTATGGGATCGGTTCCGGTGCCGACATGCTGAGACCGCTGGCCATCGCAGTGATCGGCGCGCTCTGCATCTCCGTGCTGCTTTCGCTGGTCGCGACGCCAACGGTGTACTTCCTCATGCTGCGTTTGCGCGAAACACATGAGACGCCAGAAAACAAAGAGTCGGAAGAGGGAAAGTGTCAGGATTGAGACCGCAAAACATCACCGCGGGAAGGCGGCGTTCAGTAATTTTGCTCCACCCCCTTCAGTTTCGCCTTCTCGCCCAAAGCTTTGTCCAGCGCCGCGGTATTTTGGCTGAGGACGGTTGCCATTTTGAAGAAGAGATCGGTTTGGTCATAGTAGCCGGTGAACAGCAAAGCTCCGGTTCCTGCCGCCGTAAGAGGAACCGAGGTCCCGGTGTGGGCGTTCGTGCGATACCCAACCGTGAGGCGGAAACGATTGGTATTTTCCGGATACCCGTCGCCATTGGCGTCGGCGTAATCCGGGAATCCGTCGCTCTCCCCAGGATACGTGGCGTGCGACTTGGCGGCAGGCGCTACAGGAGCAGCAGGTAGATAGGCGGACGTACTTCGCACATTTTGTACGGCGCCGGGCACCGTCGTGTCGGTCACCCCCAGAATGCTCAGGGATTGATCGTGATCGGCCGTCACCAAAACGAGGGTGGAGGACAAGGGGGGATTGTTCTGGCCCAGAGCGGCGCGGCCGGCTCCCACCGCTTTGTCGAACTCGATCGTGTCCCAGATCTGCCCGGCCGCGTGGTTGAGGTGCGATTGTTTGTCGATCGAAGCGCCTTCCACCAGCAGAATGAACGGACGCCCCTGTTTGCTCAGTACCGCCAGGGCTTTGACGGTCATTTCGTCCAGGAATGGCTGGTCGCTAAACCCCGCGAAGTCTGGAGTGGGTTCATCGGCGGGTCGGGTCAGCCCGAGTTTGTCATAGGCTACGTTCATGTTGCCGGTGCGAAAGAGCCCGAGCACTTTGTCTGGGGCGGAGGCGCCACCGGGCAAGGCGTTCAGTTCGCTCCGCGTTTGCACATAGGTATAGCCCAGGGATTGTAATTCGGCCGCCAGGTTGCGCGTGTCGCCGCTGTTCTCCTCTGTCCGCGTCACAAATCGTTCTTTCCCTCCCCCCATGATGACATCAAAGGTCGGCCCCGACGTGAAGACTCCGTCCACGTATTGTCGGGCGATATCATAGCCCAGAGAGCGCGTTATCGTATGGCCGCCGGCACCGGCGGGGGTCGCGTCGGTGACGTCGGCGGTCGTGACGATTCCCGTTTTGTAGCCGTACCGTCGCTTGAGGTATTCCCACAGGGTCTCGACTCGTGGATTATCCAGCGCAAAATGTTTAGTGGCTTGTACAGCAGCCGGATCGAAGCGAGAGTCGGTATTATCGGGAAACACGCCGAGTGCGCCATCGATGGTTTTGTTGCCGGTACTCCACGCGCTGGCCGTATTGGCTGAATCCGGCACGACGCGATCCAGCGCGTACGTCATCACCATGCCGGTCACCGGCAGTTGATCCATCTGCAACAGTTCGTCGAAAAATCCTTCGCGAAATCGGTGATTCGTACTCTGGACGACAAGGCGCGCGGCGTCCCGGTACGCTGTTCCCATGCCGTCACCGAGGAACAGCAGGATGTTTTTTTTGCCCTGCAACTGGAAGGGCTGCACGCCAACCCGCGTCCGCGCGGTGGCGCTCTGGGTTCCGTCGGAGACAATCACCTGGAGAGTTTTTACCCCTGCCGGGGAAAGCGTCACCTTCCGAAAGGTCCACGCTTTGTCCAGGGTAGTGTTATCGGCGTCGTTGTCGGTGGTAACTTCTGGTGCAGGCAAAGCGGACGAAATCTCCGCGCCGTCCAGCAAGACACGCAAGCCGGCATCGGCACGCGTTAATCCTACCGCCTCGATACGGAGATCAAACTGTTGGCTCGTCAAGAGCCGAAACCTTTCCGGCAGCCGGATGGAGACCGCGAGGCTCCCCTGTGCGAACGCGCTCGGTAACCTCGTGGCTCCTACCAGGCTAAGCAGTACCATGCCGAGGAATAATGTTTTCATGAGCGACTCACCCTCCCCTTCGTCGTTAGAAGATATGCCGGTGTCGGATTCCACCATAGTGCCTGCTCCACGCTTCATGCATTTGTCATCGACGCTTCACACTTTTGTCATACATCAGAGGTAAAAGGCAAACTCCTACCTCAGTGCCCCTAGCCCCACCTGGTAGGAGCGCGGTGACCTTTCCTCAGGGTTACCCGCCCTACCAGGCCCCTCCTCTCCCGTAGCGGCCGGCAAGAGGCGGACTGGCAAGTCATAAAAACTTCTCCCGCGTTTCATCCTCTTGTCGCACCAACCGGTTAGAAACTGTCGCGACGGTTTGTGTTTCTCCCCAACGTTTCTGAGGAAGGATTTACCATGCAGTTACCAGCGATTGCTGAACGAGAAGTGGCCGCGCCTACCCAGGCGCGATGGGCGGTGGACGGCATTGACGCGGAAGGAACGGAGTCCGCAGAGACTGCTCTTGAAGGGGAGTATCTTTTTCCCCTTGCCCTCTTCGAAGCAAGCAAGGATTTATTCGACCTCGGCATGCTCAATCTGTTCGGGACGCTAAATCAGACCACAAGAGATTCGTACACTCATGTACCTGAGCCTTAATGCAGTAGCGTGCGCCATGCGCACGAAAATAGCGGCGTGCA
>JBGPOI010000443.1:0-4502 GCA_041487975.1 Binatia bacterium
ACCCGCGGTTATATGGCACGTTCCCGCGCGTGCTGGGACGTTACGCACGCGCGGAGGGGATGCTCTCGCTGGCGGAGGCCGTGTACCGCATGACCGGTTTCCCGGCCACGAAGTTTCGTTTGTCTGAACGCGGGTTCGTGCACGCCGGATGCTACGCTGACCTGGTGATGTTCGATCCCGCGACCATCCTGGATACCGGCACCTACGCTGACCCACGACAGTACCCTACGGGGATACGCCATGTCTTCGTCAACGGCATGCCGGTCGTGCGTGACGGGCGGCATACCGGCGCCCGACCGGGCCGCGCATTGCGCCGCGCATAGAAGGACCGCCACCAGAGAAGAGGTCGACAGGCAACGCGGTCACGGCTCGTCAATGCGCTGTCGGGAGTCACCGACCTTGCGCCCGTAGATCACCACTCCCTTGTCAATGCGGATGGTAAAACCACAGGTCGGGTTGATGCAGGTCCAGACTTTGTACTCGAGAGCCGCTCCACGCGGACCGAAGTCCGAGAGCGGGACAAGTACTCCGCGGTCACATTTATGACACTGGGGAAGATCCACTCCTGCCGCCTCCTCTTCGAAAGATTCGCCCTGCCTCCCTGATTTTCCAGTATGCCAGGGAAATGGCAGGGAAGACAAGAGTAACCTCAATGCTCGCTGGAAACGGGACACCATTGAGTCGTGCTCGTTTTTAACGTTGGCAGGTCGGACAAAAAAATGCGCTGCGCCCGCCGCGGACCTCGCGTTGAATCGGCGTCTCACACCCTCGGCACGGTTCACCTTCCCGGTCATACACGCGAAAATGCTGTTGAAAGCTGCCGGGCTGCCCCTCTCCATCCAGGTAGTCTGAAATCGAACTGCCACGGTGACGAATCGCTTCGCGCAGCACAGTCTTTGCGGCCTTGACGATCCGCTCGACCGCCAGCCGGTTCAGGGTCGCGGCAACGCCGGCCGGTCGCACTCTGGCGCGAAAGAGTAGCTCGCTGGCATAGATGTTGCCGATCCCCGCTACTACGCGCTGATCCATCAACACATCTTTTATGGTGCGTTGGGTGTTCTGCGTTTTGCCCCACAGATACCGGGGAGAAAACGCCAGGCTGAGCGGCTCGACCCCCAGACCGGTCCAGGCGGCAACCTCCTGTTCACTCCCGACCGCCATCAGTCCAAACCGACGGGTGTCGTTGTAACGCAGACACTGTCCATTGCTGAGGACAATGACGACGTGATCGTGCGGCCGTGGCGATTCGTCTGGACGGCCAACAACGAGTTGTCCGGTCATCCCCAAATGGATCAGCCACACCTGGCCGTTGTCCAAACCAACGTGGAGATATTTCCCGCGGCGCCCAACCTGACAAATAGCGCGTCCGGCCAGGGCTACAGTGAAGTCTGCAGCCAGCGGCCGGCGCAAGCGCGGCTCGCGCACCTCGACCGTAGCAATAGTCTGACCGACGATCAATCGCTCAAGGCTGCGACGGACGGTTTCCACTTCAGGCAGTTCAGGCACTTGTTCCTCCTGGCGCTACCCCACGGCACACGGCCTTGCACTACCAGGGCCTTTTACGCTAGGGCAGAGATGCACTGGTTGATACCGCATCTGCCCAGCGGAAGAAAGGTCGCCTCTCTTAATGCACGCGCTGGTCGTGGCACGAGGAGGAACGCTATGGAAGTCTTCAAAGACGTGTTGCCCCAGGTCAGCTTTGCGGCTGACAAGATGAAGAAGGTCAATCTCTTCGACACGGAACGGATGTTTTGCGACGTCTACTGCTTTGAGCCTGGCCAGGAGCAGACTGCCCATGCTCATCAAGGGGCAGACAAAGTGTATTACGTCTTGCAAGGCAGAGGGCAGGTTCGTGTTGGTCAAGAAATCAGGGAACTCGGACCTGGCGGCATCGCCTTGGCGCCCGCGGGCGTGGAGCATGGGGTGCGCAATGCCGGACCTGACCGGCTGACGGTGCTGGTCTTTATGGCTCCCAAACCGTAAGGTTTCACCCCTACCCTCTTCTTGTCTCCTCAAAGAAGAAAGGAATTTCGCGCCAGGAGGCCGACTATGGATGAGAGCAAAGCTGTAATCGCAGCGAACGCGGCATTCTACCAGGTGTTTGAGACCCTGGAGGTGCAAGAGATGGAAAAGGTCTGGCTGCGCGCCAGCTACATTAAGTGTGTACACCCCGGCTGGCCACTTTTGTCCGGCTGGGGACCGATTATGGCAAGCTGGGAGCGGATCTTTGCCAATACTTTTGGCATGCGCTGCACGCTCAACGATGTGCGCGTGCAGGTCTTAGGATCGCTTGCCTGGGTCGTCTTGATCGAGGACCTCGAATCGCGCGATTATGACGGGCCCTCGCGCTCCCAGATCCTCACGACTAACCTCTTCGAGAAACGCGATGGGCAATGGTTCATCGTGCATCACCATGCCTCTCCCATCCTCGCACCGGCCTCTTTGGCGGAAGACCAGTTACAGTAATCCGCTTGCCGGTGTCAGCGAGCGGATGCTACAGTAGTGGAACTTCCGTTCGTTATCCCAGGAGGATCAGCGATATGCTCGTATCGGCAACCCAGTTGCGTGTGGGGATGGTTGTCATGCATCAAAATGATCTCCACCGCCTCATGGAGCTCATTCACATCACCCCCGGCAACAAACGGGGCTTCGTCCAGACCAAGATGCGCAACTTGCGCTCCGGTCTGCAGACTGAATATAAGTTCCGTTCTGAAGAGAAGGTCGATCGCGTCTCCCTCGAACAGCAAGAAATGGAATATCTCTACCAAGCGGGAGACGAGTTCCATTTCATGAATTCAGACAATTACGAGCAGATTACCCTGTCCAAGGATATGCTGGGTGATTCCGTACTCTATCTCGCGCCGAACCTGAAGATCAAGATCGACATATACGATGGACAGCCGATGGGCATCTCTTTACCCAAGACCGTCGATCTACAGGTCACTGACGCACCGCCAACCATGAAGGCCGCGACCGTCACCAACGAACTCAAATCCGCGACGACCGAGACCGGCCTGGTCGTCCGCGTACCGAGCTTCATCGGCACAGGGGACACGGTGCGGGTCGATACCGAGACGGGCAGCTACCTGTCTCGCGTCACCAAGTAGTAGGGGTAATTTTCCCATTGCCGGTATTCTTGGGAAAGCGACTTTTTCATGAAACGGTTTGTCCTTGGCTAGGGATCGGGATCATCATCGACAGGTCTCGATTGAGTTGGAATAGGAGAAGAGCGGTCAGCCGTCAGCGGTCAGCAAATCAGCACAACAAGGAACGACGTTCTCTCTTTGTCTTTACTAAAAGCTGATAGCTGAAAGCTTCTTTCTCAATGCGCCACGCCGTTGCGGATCTCCATCTCTTTCAGGTTCCGCGCCAAGACGACGGTAAACAACGAGAAGGGCGAGGTCTTGAAGCGCTTTTCGATACGCAGCGGCACACCACCGAACGCTTGCGACAGTCGTAACGAAGCACTCCAGCCTAGAAGACGGGTGACCGGATCGAGCGCACCGATCAGAGGGCCAAGCACGGGCTTGGTGGTGCGGAAATGATTAATGATTACCACCGTACCACCAGGCTTACAGACCCGGTGGATCTCTTGCAACATGCGCACCGGATCAGGCACCACGCTAATGACGTGGAACGAAGTCACGTAGTCAAATGCGCTATCAGGGAATTCGAGGTTCAGGGCATCCATCTCCAAAAGACGGAAATGACGCCAGCTATTCTCCTCCGCCTTTTGCCGCGCCCGTTCCAACATGTCCGGCGCCAAGTCAACTCCGGTCACCTCGCAATGCGGGGGATACGCAGCCAGGGACAGCCCCGTTCCGATTCCCACCTCGAGAACCTTGGCTCCTGGTGAGATGTTGAGGTTGGTGATGACGGAGGTGATACGCTCGCAGAAAAAGCGGGAAAAGATCTTGTCGTAGAGATGGGAGAACTCTGAATAAATTTTGCTCTCGTGGGGATTTCTACGCCCCCCCTCGTTCATCTCAGAAATCACACATCCTCCCCTAGAAATTCAGGCCGCCACTTGTTCCTGCAGATGCTTCTTAAAGAACACGATGTCACGACGGCGGAACCGCCACTGTCTGCCTCGTTTGATCCCAGGCAGGGTGTGTTTACGAGCCAGTTCGTTGACCGTATCCGGGCTTAGGTCCAGAATCTCAGCCGCTTGCCGACTGTTGAGCAGGGTCTCTTCCTTCTCTCCCATAACAGCACATTCCTGAGAATGGGCGAATGAGCGGGGGGGAGTATGGCACAACACCCGGACGTGGTCAATACCCGTGCAATTCTGCGGAGTTACTGAATTATTCGCACATCTCGCAGACGCAATTGCAAACTGGCGGTGCCGTTCCACACATTGATCTCCGGTGTATAGAGTATAGCGATCCGCCCACCCTGCCCTATCGGCAGATCAGCCATGCCAAATCCAATAGCGTCCACTGACCGCCCACCGCGAGGTGAGCGGAGAACTAATTTCAGGTGACCGGGTTTGCCCAACAGCG
>JBGPOI010000444.1:0-4502 GCA_041487975.1 Binatia bacterium
AGCAGCGGAAGCGATGGGATGGGCAGGCCCAACTGCTCCACCAATACCCAGGCGAACAGCAGCGTGTAACCGTGCTGGATGAGGAAATCGATGGTTTCGCGCATGGCGGGCCGGCAACCGGCTCAGGTAACAGATGCAGAAACAGCGGGCGCGAGCAATAAATATTGCTCGGTGCGCGCATGCCAGGAATCGCAGCCGTCCGGCGGAGGCCTAACTCGCGGCGGAGGCCGGCAGGAGCACGGATTGACCGCGCTCCAGATCGAGGAGCTGCTGTTTCAACGCGAGTCCGCCGCCGTAGCCGCCGAGCGTGCCGTCGGAGGCAATCACGCGATGGCAGGGCACAATGATGGCGATGGGATTGTCGTGGTTGGCCAGGCCGACTGCGCGGAAGGCCTTCGGGCGGCCGATGGCGCGCGCCTGGTCGGCGTAGGTGCGGGTCTGGCCGTAGGGAATTTTCAAAAGCGCGTGCCAGCAGAGCATCTGGAAATCGGTTCCGCGAAGATCCAGGGGAACAGTGAAGTCGCGTAGTTCGCCCGCAAAATATTTTTCCAGCTGGCGGCGATAAGGGGCGAGCTTTTCATCGGAGTAGAGCCAGGCGGCCTTGGATTTCCGCTTCAGTTGCGGACGAAATTCCAGCGCGACCAGGCCGCGTTCTGAGGCGATCAGGGTGAGCGGGCCGATGGGAGATTGCCAGGTGGAGTAGTAGAGCGTTTCCATGTGGCCAGATCGTAACACCTCGCACGATTCGCGTGGGGGCGTAGCGGCGCCAGTTCCCGAGCAGCCCGTTTCTTGTCCAGGTGGATTGCTTCCGGGTGGCCCGTCATCCAAGCACGATCAGACAACAGCTTTTATTTCTAAGGGATACCGACTACGCGGCCAAGTCAAGGGTGGTCGCCCCGTGGTACGATAGCGCCCTGAAGTCAGCGATCTGACAAATGCCCCTCTTATCCACGCCGCCCACCTCGTCGTGTGGAGCCGCCGCAGAAGCCAGGGAGGCACGTCGCGGAAAGTCCTTCCTGCGCTGGGCAGGCAGCAAGCGAAAACAGCTCTCGCGGCTCGCGCCCTTTTGGTCCGCTGATCACAAACGGTACGTGGAGCCTTTTGCCGGCTCGGCCTGCTTGTTTTTTGAACTCGCGCCCAAAGCGGCTGTCCTTGGTGATAGCAACAAGGAGCTGATAGAGGTGTACCGTGTGGTGAGGGATGAACCGGAACGCCTCTACCAACGGCTCTGTCGTATTCGGCGCGACCTGCCGACCTATTACCGTTGGCGGCGCCTCAAGCCCGAGTCGCTCGACCGAGAAACGCGGGCTCTGCGATTCCTGTACCTCAACAGGAACTGCTTCAATGGCATTTACAGAACAAACATGAACGGTGAGTTCAACGTGCCGATGGGAACGCGGCTCGGTGAGTACTTCAGCAAGGACGATTTGGTCGGCTGCTCCAAGTTACTTCAGACGACTACCTTGGTCGCAGGGGATTTCGTCAAGACTCTGGAGCGAGTAAAAGCAGGAGACTTCGTCTATCTCGATCCGCCGTATGCGGTGACGTCCCGACGGATATTTAAGGAGTACGGCAAGAAACCGTTCGACACGGCTGACATTCCGCGATTGTCTGAGAGTCTTACGGCGATAGTGAGGCAGAAAGCTGACTTTCTTGTCTCCTACGCGGACTGCACCGAAGCGAGAGCGTTGGCCCTCAACTGGTACTCAGTGCGGCTTCCGATCAGAAGGCACATCGCTGGGTTTGCTGGAGACCGGAAGAACGCATACGAATGGCTCATCAGCAACCGCCCGATCCCAGTTTCAGGAAAAGCCACCGAAGATGGAGCACGATGACTAGTAGGTGATGCAATGAAAGCAAACCTCTACGGGGTGAGAGCAATTGGCGTCAACAGCTTACCCACCGGAAAGCTCAAGGCGAACCCGCACAATCCCAGAATGCTCTTTGATCGTGCAGACCTGCATGTGCTTCGTGAGTCAATCGAACGTGTCGGAATCCTCGTGCCGCTGACGGTGTATCGGCAGAAGAGCACTGGCGACTACGTCATTCTTGACGGCCAGCGGCGCTGGATGTGCGCTCAGGACGTCGGACTCAAAACCATTCCCGTCAATGAGGTTGCTGAGCCCACGACCGTGCAGAACATCGTGACGATGTTCCAGATTCACAAACTCCGGAAAGACTGGGAGTTGATGCCCACTGCACTGAAGCTTGAAGTGCTCATGCGAGCGTTAGGCGAGATCAAGGGAACACCTCTTGCCGAACTGACCGGCCTCGACGAAGCTGTCGTGGTTCGGTGCAAGAAGTTACTCTCGTACAACAAGCGATATCAGGACATGATGTTGGACGCAGACCCTGACAAACGAGTTAAGGCCGACTTCTTCATAGAGTTGTATGCAGTTCGCAATGACCGCGCGGTCAAAACATTCTCGTGGTTCAAGAAGGATAAGTTCACTGACGACATGCTCAGAAAGTTCGAGGAGAAGGGCATTAAGGCAGTAACAGATTTTCGGATCGTAAAGCAGTACATCAACAACGCCGTGAAGGCGAAGAAGACTTCAACGATCTCCAAGCGACTCGAGGAGTTTGCCGCGCAGCCTTCGTTGACGCCGGACCACCTGAACATCGAGTCGGCCAAAGTCGCAGCGGAAGCGAAGAAGGTTCTGAAGTCCGTGGAAAGCCTCTATGCGCAGATCAATGCGATCGACGTTGATGAGTACTACGGTGAGGAAGTCATGTGGGCCCGTCTCGAATCACTGGCGCAGTTGATTCGCGAGAAACTGCGAGCTCTCGGACGAAGGGAGGCCAAGTGAAACGCCCTTTCGCGCCGGGCACACCCATCGACGCGAAGAGGTACAAGCGGTGGCTTTCGCGCTTTGGCTCCTATCGAGCGGAGGTCACTAATGTCACAATCCAGAGTTGGCTAAAGCAGTTCAAGAAGGATAAAGACTTGGGTGCCCGGATTCTTGATGCCGTCGAATTCTACGGCCAGAGCCAAATCTACGCAGCCTATCGTGAGGCATTGAAGTCACTTTCCGGCTGGCACGTGTCGGCCTCGAAACGGAAGGGCCAGTGGCGATTTGCCGCGATGTCCGGCAGCGCCGGTGAAAGCGGCGATGCCATGCTCCACCAGTTTCGGATCGCAAGTAAACTTGACACGAAGGGTTTCAATGAGTTTTTTGTGTCGCGGAGTGATCTGTTTCGACAGTCTATGCTGCCAGAGGGTGATCCTCAGAGACTAGGGAAGGATGATGTGGTAGTTCTCCTGGATGATTTCAGCGGAACCGGAACACAGGTATGCGAAGCCTGGAATGATCCAGCGACCTCCTTTGGTGCGCTTCTCACGGGCGTGGGGAAGGTATACCTGATCCTGGTAGCCGCCTCGAAGGCTGCCCGAAAGAGAATCTCCGCGGAGACCGCTCTATGCCCCGTGCCCGCGCATGAACTGCATGAGTCCGACAACGTGTTCTCTGATAAGTGCAGGCACTTCACGACCACGGATCGGGCCAAGTTACTTCACTACGGCAAAATCGCGGACAAACGCTATCCGAGAGGATTTGGCGACTGCGGCTTTGTAGTCGTGTTCCAACACCGCCCACCCAACAACTCCATTCCCATCCTGCATGCAGATCATTCCAAGTGGACTGGGTTGTTCCCTCGACATGATTGAAGGCTCATGTGGACCACTCTGTCAACGACGCCTGCGCGATGTATAAACTCGGAGGCAATTCCACCACTCACCTCGACGTTAAGTCGCCATAACCGTGCCGCGTCGCTCCGAAATCGGAAATCACCAATGAAAACGCCCCTCGCGTGGAGGGGCTTTCGCTTGAGAGGGGCGCCCGGTACGTGCGGGGGACACGTACCGGGCTTCGGGGTGCTACTGCTGCTGCGGATTCGGCTGCTGAGGCGGAGTGCTGGGGGGAGCGCTCTGCTGCGCAGGCGAAACCATCTGAGCGGTAGCCGGAGAAACGCTGGTTGCCGGAGCGTTCATGTTCGAAGTCGGGCCGGTTGACATCGGAGTCGCCGTGCTGAGCTGTTCCAGATCGTTCTTCAGCAGGCTGACTTCGACGCGGGCGCCGCGCACGCGCTTCGTCGTGCCGTCGTCCGAAGTCATGGGAGCATTGCCCAGCCCGAGTACATGCACGCGGTATACCGGGATGTCGTTGTTGACGACCAGGTAGCGGCGGACCACGTCAGCCAGGCGCTGCGAGCTCTCGATTGCCGACTCACCGCGGCCGGAGGAGAAGCCCTGGATTTCCACGATGTAGCCCTTCTGGTCCTTTACTCCCGTGGCCATGTCGTCGAGCACGTCCTTGGCTTTCTTGCTGAGGACGGTCTGGCCGGGACGGAAGCGGATTTCGGTCTGGCTGATGGGCTTGTACTGGTCAAGGTTGGTAACTACCTGCTCGACGGTCTGCAGGCGCGTGCTGGCCTGGGTTGCGGTCTGCTGCGCCGCCTGGGCACGGTTGCCGGCGTCCACGGCGTGCATATCGGCTTCCTTC
>JBGPOI010000445.1:0-4488 GCA_041487975.1 Binatia bacterium
CGACCCCCAGCCCCATGAATCCGAGATACGGTGAAAGATACGCAAGAACTCCCAGCGTCATGCTGTCCTCCCTAATATGACGTTACTGCACGCTATCCCTGGAGATTGCAGGGGAAATCCATCCCACCGCGCCCTCCGCAGTATCGCGGGGAAAATAGACGCTTCCGGGACAAGAGTAAAGAGGCGGGGGCAGGAGCGGAAAACAACTCGCCGTCTGTTGGGCAAGATGACCGGTCAGACGAGAGGAAAAACAAAGGGGGCGACGAAAGAAGGGGGCGTAATCTTCTCCTTCTTTAACAATTTGCACTGCTCATCTCTTCGTCCTTCTGCGGCTCCTGCTAACCTCTTTGAGAAGGGAGAAAAACACCTGCGCTACTAGGAAAACGACAGAACCCAAAATACCCAAAATAACCAGGGCAAGGGCACGACGGGATATCGGGGGTTCCTTCCCAGGGCTCCGGTTTTCGATCTGCATCCGCTCTCTATCTAACGGGTGTTCATACCCCCGACGTTCTTCTCTCTCCACGTGATAATCTCTCGACTCGGCAGGCTAGCTTGCGGTCTGCAGTGGGGCCGACTCGGTAACGGATACGCCCCCCCTGTGTCCAATATCTGCTCGCGCGCTGCCGAGACCTTTCTTAGACGATTTGGTATTGGCCTTCGCCTGCCTTGCACTCCCTCATCAGCGCCTAGCGCGGAAGGGATTATGCGCCGAAGAGGATCATCACTGCCGGTACGCTCAACCCGGCTTTGTTTTTCATACCTTACATCTCCTCTTTGTTTTGGTAGAATTCTTTTTCTTCCCGTATCCCAAGCCGGACCGCAAGCAGGCCAAGCACGATGGCGACCGTGCAGACGAACCGGAGAGGCAGTAATTGGGTTCCGGTCAACTCCGTGAAGAGATCCTGACCGATCAATGGTTCGCTCAACAGCAGGCTTCCCCCTATTGCAAGCGTCAAGGCTCCAAGTAGTCGCGTCGGGTTCACTCGGCATTCCTTTTGGAGACAAGAGAGATAGGAGCAAAGTCCGGACCAAGATTTCCCTGTGAAAACGCACGTGATTGCAAGCAGAAGAGGATTGTGCAAAGGGGAGATTCGGGACTTTCGCATAGAATATGTAGCATTCTGCCCCAATGATGATGAGCCTCGGGAATAAACTCACTTGGTATCTGTTGGTTGGTGTCCTGGCGGTTACGGGACTCGACGCATACCTGAGCCTCGAACGCGCCCGGGCCAATTTGCTTGAAGAACTGCGTCGTGAAGTGTCGGCGATTAGCCGCACGTTGCGGGTTTCTTTAGAGACGGCTGGGGAGGATGCTCCGGAGCGCTATTTCGCTCAACTCGCTCCGGGGATCAGTGATTTTGAAAATATTCTCGGCGTGGTCTTTTATGACCGCGAAGCCCGAGTAGCAACGATCTCTGCCGATCTGCAGAATCGTCAGCTCCCCGAGG
This sequence comes from Binatia bacterium, assembly GCA_041487975.1. Classification (GTDB taxonomy): domain Bacteria; phylum Desulfobacterota; class Binatia; order Bin18; family Bin18; genus JACQEL01. Next base: position 1,452 of record JBGPOI010000445.1, read on the forward strand.
TAGACGTACGCCTGGTCATCTCAACCCAGACGGCAATCGAGGGACTGTTCAACGAAGGCACGGCCCAACGCTACTATCGGGTGGAGCCGATTACCAGCTCGACTGGCGAAGGCATCGCCGCTTTTCTCGTTCTCGAAGACTTCCCCTTCTTTACCCGAGAGTTTCGCGGCCGGATGCTCCAGACCCTTTTGACGATTCTGATGCTGCTCGTCGTCCTTGCGGTCATCGTTTCGCTGGTCATCCGCCAGAGCATCACCCAGCCGTTGCGGACTTTCGCCCGCCGGATCGAAGCGATCGGGCAAGGACAACTCGACCAACGCCTCCATTTGACTCGCCGGGATGAGATCGGCCAGGTCGCGCAGGAGTTCGACCGCATGTGCGCCCGGCTGGAGGAGGCTCATCACAAGTTGATTGCCGAGAGTGAAGAGAAGCTGCGTTTGGAGCGAGCTTTGCGCCATTCTGAGAAGCTTGCGGCTCTCGGCCAGCTTGCCTCCCGCCTGGCGCATGAGATCGGTACGCCGCTCAACGTCATCCAGGGCCGGGCTGAACAGCTTTTACAACGAGACACTCTGGCCGAGAAAGATCGGGCGTTTATCAGCGTCATTGTCAGGCAGATTGAGCAGATCAGCGGGTTTATCCGTCAGCTCCTGACCTTGGCGCGCCGGTCAGAACCGCAACTGCGCGCCGTGCGCTTGGACGAGATCGCGCGCCGGGTTTGGGAAATCGTGGGAGAGCGCGGGAACACCGACGGTGTGGAGGTGACCGTAGAGCTGGCAGAGGATGTTCCCCTGATCCTGGGCGATCCAGATCAACTGCAGCAAGTCTTGCTTAACCTGAGCGTCAATGCTGTACAAGCGGTCGGGACGGCTGGCCGTGTCACTCTGAGTACACGATTCCAGCAGAATGGAAGTCTAGGGACTACCGGCACGGTCGAAGCCGTGGTCGCCGACACTGGACCCGGGATTCCTCCCCATGCTCTTCCGCACCTCTTCGAGCCGTTCTTCACCACCAAAGGCATGGTCGGTGGAACGGGACTAGGGCTAGCGATCTGCCGCGAGATTATCCTCAATCATCACGGTGATATTCGTGTCGAGAGCGAACCGGGACAGGGCACCCGCTTTATTGTCTCCCTGCCACAGGCAAGCGCTCAGGTGGAGCCTCAAACTGGCTCGGCGCTGAAGTTCGAGGAGAGTCGCCATGGCAACGACAGAGCATAGCCGACGGGCACGCATCGTCGTGCTTGATGATGAGCGCGAGATGGGCGCCTTTCTGGTCGATCTCCTCACTGACGAGGGCTACATCGCTGAGGCCTATCAGAAAGGATCGGACACACTCGCCGCCCTGGAAAAGAGCAGTGCCGACCTCCTCGTTACCGACCTGGTGATGAACGACATGCAGGGAATGGAGGTCTTGCGCGCGGCCAAACAGCGCGATGTGAACTTGGCGGTGGTGATGATCACCGCCTTTGGGACCATCGAGAGTGCGGTTGAGGCGATGCGCTTGGGGGCCTTTTACTACCTTACCAAACCGTTCAAGAGCGCCGATCTGCTCCTTTTGGTCGAGCGGGCATTGGAGGAAAAACACCTGCGGACCGAGATCCGACGCTTACAGCGGGAAGTAGAAACGCACTACCACTTCGACCGCATTATCGGCAAAAGCCCGGCGATGCAGCAGGTCTTCGCTCTAGTCGAGCGTCTGAAAGACAATCAAGTGAACGTCCTCCTGACTGGAGAGAGTGGTACCGGTAAGGATCTGCTGGCTCGCTCGCTGCATTATCACAGTGGCCGCAAGCAGGCGCCCTTCGTGCCGGTCAACTGTGCCGCCATCCCCGAGCAGTTATTAGAGAGCGAGTTGTTCGGCTACGTGCAGGGGGCGTTTACCGATGCGCGCAAAGATAAGAAGGGTCTGTTTGTTGAAGCGCATGGCGGCACGCTGTTCCTCGATGAAATCGGTGAATTGCCTTTACTCTTGCAGGCCAAACTGCTGCGAGTGATTGAAGACAAAGAGGTACGGCCACTAGGCGCCACCAAGGGAGAAAAGGTTGACGTCCGCATCATCGCTGCGACCAATCGTGATCTGCGCCGCGCGGCGGACGAAGGGAAGTTTCGCCAGGATCTATTTTATCGTCTCAACGTGGTGGACATTCACTTGCCGCCCCTACGCGAGCGGCCTGAAGATCTCCCGCTGCTGATTCAGCACTTTATCGAACGGTCAAATCAAGTTTCTCGTGCCCGCCGTCTATCGGCCGAGACGCTGCGCATCTTCCTCAACTACCCCTGGCCAGGCAACGTGCGGGAGTTAGAGAACACGATTGAACGGGCCTTGGTGTTATGCCGAGGGGACGAGATCACGCCGGCGGATCTCCCCGCACATCTGACTGGTAGCAAGCCGCAAGTGGCGAGTTTGCAAGACGCGCTCTTGCGTCGTTGTTCACTGGCTGACATCGAACGCGAGTACATTCTGCTGGCCTTGGAGTTGTCCGAAGGCAAGAAGAAAGAGGCGGCGGACTTGTTGGGGATCGATCGTAAGACGCTGTACCGCAAGCTCGAAGAGTATGGCAAGATTGAATAAAGGACTGTGTGGAAAGAGAATTTATTTTCTCTTGACTGCTCGCAAAAGCGACCTCACAATTTCTTGACGTACCCGCTATGCAGATGATCGGGCGAATATTGGAGATTCTTATGGTCACAGAAACAAGCAAGGTCGGAAAGCAAGGAACAGTTGTCATACCGGCCTCTCTGTGTCGCCGTTTTGGGATCGAAGAGGGCTCCTTAGTGATTGCGGAGGAGAGGGAGGACGGCATCCTCATTCGCCCCGCAGTGACAACCCCCGTAGAGATCTATACGCCTGAAAGGAAGGCAGAGTTTCTCCTGTCGAATTCCCTGGACGCCGAGGACTATGCGGAGAATGTGAAACGGGTCCGCGAAATGGGCCTCGACCCAGAGAAGATTGACCATTACAAGCCACCTGGAGTCCAGTGAGTGGACCGCCTGTTCTTGGACGCCAACGTCCTGTACTCCGCAGCCGAAAGTCCGAC
>JBGPOI010000446.1:0-4484 GCA_041487975.1 Binatia bacterium
CCCTAGATAAATCGCGCGGCGCTCTGCTGGCTCCAGGTTGGGCAGCGTTTGCACACGAAAGACGCGCCCCTCGATAAAGTCCATGAGGTAGAAGTCAGTGCCGATGACCGAGGGATCCTGACACAACACGTAGGCGCGCGCTACCGGCACGTCCGTTGTCCACAGCGCCGAAATCACACGAAACTCACGGTCAACCGCGTGGGCCGAAGGGAGCAGCTTGCCCGGCGGCTTCTTGCGCATTACATAACGTTTCCCCGCTCCGTCGGTCAGGATAAAAGTCGGGTTGGACATGCCGCCTTGGGTCTGTTCGACTTGCACCGGCGCGGTGAAACCTGCGACGTGGTCGAGCAAGTAGCGTTCGAGCCGTGCCTCATCAAAGCGGTGTTGCTCGAGCACCGGCACGGCATCGGTGGTTAAGGACACGGCTGGGGTTGAGGTCATCGGAGTCCTCCACTGCAATTAACGAATTTGCGTGGCCCGCTGGCGCCCGAGCGTGACAACACGGAGCGTGCGGTCTACAACTTCCAACACGGTGCAGGAACAATGATCCGGCTCGAAGCACACCATGCGGTCATCACCTGTGGCCAGGCTCACGGCGGCATTAATGGCCACGAAGTGAGTTGTCACCACCGTTGGGGTCTCTAGCGCGGTCAAGGCGGCGGCGACCCGCTCGCGCCAGTCTTGATAATCAGCCGGCAGGTCGCTCCAGCGGCCGCGCAAAGCTTGATGCAGCCAGTCCGTGCGGGCTTGGAGGTCAGCGGTTGGCGTGGGAATTTCTGCCACCGCGGGCTCGATCTGAGCTTTTCGTCCCCACAACACTTCGAGGGGCACCGCCGTTTCGCGGGTGCGCCTGAGTGGGCTGGTGAGCAGCGGCAGCGGGCCCAGCGCAGCAAGTTCCTGCGCGACCGCCTCCGCCTGCACTCGCCCGACCTCGTCCAGCCCTGGGTCAGATGCCTCGGCGAACCCCGCGCTCGCGCGGCCGTGACGGATGAGGTAGAGCAACACAGAAGACGCCATTACTATCTCTCTCCAAAAGATTCTCCGTCAGGAAACCAACTCCAACAAGGTGGGAAGGTGCCGGATGACATAGCGCGGCGGGTGCTCCCCTGCCGGAGGTTCGCGATCGGCATCTGACCAGATCAGCACGGACTGGAGTCCCATACGGTTTGCTCCGGCAATGTCTTGCTGGAGCGAGTCCCCCACGAAGAGCGCCTCCTCCGGCGCACAGCCTGCCCGCCGCAGCGCCTCCTCAAAGATAACCAGGTCAGGTTTGCACGAGCGGGCCTGTTCGCTGGAGAGCAAAGAGTCGAAGTAGGGTTGCAACTGCCCCAACTCGACCATGTGAGCGAATTGGTCGTCATCAGCGTTGCTGACGATCCCCAGATGACAGCCACGGGCACGCAACGCGGCTAGCGTATCGTGTACGCCCTCGCGCAAGGCAAAGTTCTGCTCACGTCGTTCGTGTTGCAGAGTTCGATAGCGGGTGAGTTGCTCCTCGGTGATCGTGGTCTTGAGGTCTTCGCCCATAGCCAGCAACACGTCGCGGAAAAGATCACGATGCAGATAGTAGGGGCGAGGCAAATACTGGTAGAACACGCGCTTGAGCGCGGCCCGGTAGGTACGGAGAATCACTGCCGGTTCTGCCGTCACTCCGGCCCAGCGCGCCAAGGCTACCACGCTGTCGCGCTCTCCCGCCGCTAGTGTGGCGTAGTCAAAGAGAGTACCGCCGAAGTCAAATAACACGGCGCGGACGCGGGTCATTGCCGTTGCCCCTGGATCGCCTCCGTCAGGGGTGCGACGCTCGCGGCGTCAAAATAATCGCGCCAGTGGGTGATTTTTCCCTTGTTGACCTCAAACACACCCAGCACCGGCAGCTCCAGTCTCACGCTCCCTCTCACCCAGGTTTCCAGGCGCTCGTTCATGACGACGTTGCCCGCAGAGGTCGTATGTTTGATGTCCATGCGCTCGAGGGCGCAATTGGCACCGTGGACAAAAGGGTCGAGAACCTGCCGCACGCCCGCGTGGCCGGTCACCGGAGCCCAGGGGATGTTATGGTAGACTACATCTTCGGACAGGTAAGAGACCACCTTGGCCATGTCCGCACTGCGCAAGGACTGACACATATCCGTGACGATCTTCTCATTCTCTATGCTCATGAAAGGCTCCTTTGCCATCAAGTGCAGCGATCTTATCCCCGGGGTTAGGCGACATGCAAGCAGCGCCCTCTTGCCGCACGACAAGCGGTCCTCTAAAAAGTTAGGAGCCCTAGTAGCCGAAAAAGGCTCTAGAGGCAGAAAAGAAGAGAGGAGGAGAAAGATGAGCAAAGGCGAAATGAAGCTCAACCCACAACAGGTGAGCTATCAAGTAGGCGATGGGGTGAAACTCGTTGGCGACGCCTGGGGCGCGAGCGATGCCGCTCCAGTGCTTTTGTTGCACGGCGGCGGGCAAACCCGCCACGCTTGGGGAGGAACTGCACGTGCCCTGGCTGAGCAAGGATGGTACGCGGTCGCCTTGGATTTGCGCGGTCATGGAGATAGCGGTTGGTCGCCGGATGGCAACTACCAGATCGACGTCTTCGTGGGAGACCTGCACCGCGTCTTGCCCTACTTCAAGCAACGTCCTGTCCTAGTTGGCGCCTCGCTGGGAGGGATGACCGCCTTGCTGACCGCGGGAGAAGCGCCTCAGCCGGTGAGTTCGGCGGTGGTGCTGGTGGATATTACCCCTCGTGTCGAACAGGCAGGAGTCGATCGCATTCGCGCATTCATGACTGCTCGACCGGAGGGATTTGCCAATCTTGAGGAAGTAGCGGACACCATTGCCGAGTATATTCCCCATCGGCCAAGACCAAAGGACCTCAGCGGACTGCAGAAAAACTTGCGTCTCGGATCAGATGGCCGTTACCGCTGGCATTGGGACCCGCAACTCATGGGTCCCGAGCGATTCGCGCGCAAACGTGATCCTGAACGCTTACTGGCTGCCGCGCGCTCCCTCCGTGTTCCGACGATGCTTGTGCGTGGCGGCATCAGCGACGTGGTGAGTGAAGAAACGACGAAAGAATTTCTCGATGCCGTGTCGCACGCCAAATATGTCGATGTTGCCGGAGCCGGGCACATGGTCGCTGGCGATCGCAACGACGTCTTTAGCAAAGCCGTGATCGAGTTTTTGGCGGAGGTGCAGCCGCTGCTTTAACTCTGGACAGGTGAGCGGCCAGCGGGAGCTGGTCCGCTTGCACTGCTGGTTAGGCCGCACGCCTGCCCGTTGAGGCACTGAGATGCCGAGCGAGATCACGTCTGGTGGCACCCATTCTCAAGAGCGAGCGGACCAGCAAATCAATGCTGACGGATGGGTCACCCGCCTCCATCTTGGCAACACGCGACTGACTAGAACCAAGCATCGTGCCCAACTCATCCTGGGTCATTTTGCGGCGAATCCTCTCGGCTTTCACCGCCCTCGCCAGATCAAGCTTCAGCTCGATGAGGGCCGTTTCTTCGTCGGTCAGATCCAGAAACTCCCTGACAGTGCCAACTTTCCATCCTGCTGCTTCCAGCCGCTTTCTCTTCTCTGGTTTCATTTTCGACTCCGTACAAGGTCATCATATGCTTTCAACCGCTTCTGGCTCGTCTCGATAACCTCTAGTGGGGTTTTCTGAGTTTTCTTACTGAACACCTCAGTAATGATGATTGCATCAGGGTCTGTTCGATAGATGATCCGCCACGTATGGCTTTGGTCTGCGATTCTGAGTTCGTGGCATCGCCTCCCAAGCGATGGCATCGGCCTGGAGTATGGGAGGGCGAGCGTTTCCCCTTGTTGGAGTTTCCTCAAGAGGAATCCTGCCTCCACGCGTGCCTCCTGTGAGAAGGGCGGGGTCTTGACCTCTCCCTGGAGCCAAACGAGAGGCTTGTCAGGTAACGTAGGCAACCAAACTAATTATATGTCATATCTGACATAAATCACAAGCCTTATTGTGGTCGATCAACTCACGGAAAAGCTTCAGGTTCGAGACTGAGAGAACGTGAAAGTCTGGCTGCAACTCAGCTGTTAAGAGCTTGATCTGGTCTACTGTGAAACCTTGAGATCCGGTAACCACAATAATTCTCGATTGCGCGGTTTCAGAGCAGTAACGGCGGATCTGTACCAAAAGATAAAGAGCCTCTTGTGCTTTCCGCCGCCTGGAATCACTTGTTCTCTTTGCCATAACACCGAAATTCTTGCATTCGATGATGACCGATGGCCGCTGCTTTGTCGCCGGCAACCAAAAGTCTGGCGTCACAACGTTTCCGTAGGCAGTCACGAATGCTTTCTTCGGTACGAAGTTTATGCCCCATCTTTGCAAGAGGCGCTCGGCGTCTGCCTCAAGATCAGCTCCTATTTGGTGCGATGATGGCTTGGTTGCGCCCTGAGCGTTCATACTTCTATCGCGATCATATAAGCGGCCTGACCCCAATTCGACTGCCTAATGAAACCGACAAATCTTGCAGCTTCTC
>JBGPOI010000447.1:0-4482 GCA_041487975.1 Binatia bacterium
ACTCTGCTTCTTGCTCCACTAGACTTGAGGCTGGCAGCTTACAGATGATACTCTACAGAGCGCGGTCCTCAAGGAAAGAGAATCACTACGCGTTGAGAGATAGCGCAACGTAGACATCTGCTGCTTCCTTATTGCGAGGTGAAAGGCCATGCTCTTAACAGTGGAAGGCACTTATACAGATGGGAAAGTGGAATTGGCAGAGACACCTGCAGGCGTGCAACGAGCGAGAGTGCTCGTGACGTTCCTGACCTCTGAAACGGCGGCGCTGCTACGCCGCTCCATGGCCTATGGGCAATTCGCTGGCGAGCGGATGTCCACAGAGAAGGATTTTCGCATGGCAGAGTGGCACGGCGAGGCGGAAGAATGAGATGGCGACTAGGCATGTCGTGGATACACACGCTCTTGTCTGGTTTCTGGAAGGAAATCCACGTCTGGGTGCAAATGCCAAAGCTGTTCTGCAAGACCAGGACAGCGAGTTGCTTGTGCCGATGATCGCATTATCGGAGGCCTGCTGGATGATCGAACATGGCAGAACCAGCATTCCGACGGTTGGTGACTTGCTGGATGCAGTGGACGCCGATCCGCGCGTTTTCGTGGTTCCGTTTGACCGGGCGACGCTAGACAAAACCTTGCTCTTGACTGCAATTACGGAAATGCACGACCGGCAAATCGTCGCGACAGCGCTCCTCCTGGTGGAGCAAGGAGAAGCCGTTGCCGTGCTCACCAAAGATACCAACATCCGCGATTCTGGACTGGTCTCGACCGTCTGGTAATAGATTTTCTTTCCTCTTCATTTCACTCTAGTTCATTTACAGCTCGTCTATGCCGGAAACGCTCCGCTTATTCCGGCCTACCTTCTTTCTCTCTTCATTCAAGTGCAAACCGCTGTAACAGCGCCTTGGCCTCTTGCAAGTCTTTGGTGTCAAATCCCTCGGTGAACCAGCCGTAGATTTCCGCTAACATCTGGTGAGCTTCCTGCTGCTTGCCTTGCTGCTGCCACAGCCGGCTCAAGCTCACCACCGCCCGCAGCTCCAGCGACTTCGCGCTCTGCCGGCGGGCAATGTCGATGGCCTTGTGAAAACACGCTTCCGGGGAAGAAAGGGGGAATGGGAGAATGGGGGAATGGGGGAATGATTTTTCGTCTCCGGCTCTCCCCTTCTCCTCCTCTCCCATGCGGAGCAACAGCTCCCCGCCAAGCCGATACAGCTCCGCCTCGTAGACCCGCTCCCCGGTTTTCTCCACAAAATCCAGCGCTTCGGCCAGCGCGCTCAGGCCTTCCTCGCTCTGTCCCGTCTTTCCATACGCCTCGGCCAGAAGCGCCAGGAAATGGGAGCGCGCCATTTCTGTCCCCATGTCCCACGCGGTGGCCATTCCCTGATGTATTTGGGCAATCCCTCTTTCCCCTTGTCCCTGCATGGCCAGCGCCCAGCCCTGCAGTACAGTCCCATACGTCAGCCAGGTGGGAAAACCATGTTCGTGAGAGAGCGTGATCGCCGCCTCTGCTCGCGCTTGAGTGTCTTGCGGTTCCCGGCGGTATTGATAAAGCCAGGCAGCGCAATAGAGTGCCCAACCCAAGGTATTCGGGTGTGCCAGCTTTTGGGCTAAGGTCAGGGCCTCATGGAGCTTCTGCAGTGCCTGGTCTGGGTAACCCAGGCACCAGAGTGCCAGGGCGGCCTCACTCAGGGCCCATACGCCTGGATCAGCTTCATTGAGCGCAACGTAGGAGCGGTGCTGCCGAAGGTCGTAGAAAGCCATGGCTCGCTCGAAGTGTGCTTGGGCTGCTCCCCATTCTCCAGTCATGAGCAAGAAGAATTCCAGGTCTTGGTGAGCGCCCAGGAGCAAGGTGGAGTCCTGCAGACGCTGCGCCAAGTTCAGACCCTGGTTCGCTAGTTCGCGTGCCGTCTCGTACTCCGCCCGTAAGGTAGAAAAGAGCCAGAGCCCTCGCAGGACAACGAAAAGCTGAGGGGTCTCTCCCACCTGCTGACACAATTCTCGGGCACGGATGTAAGTATGACTCACTGCTGGAGTTGTATAGCCAGTGGCGGCTATCAGTGAGACGCCTAACGCTATCCGCAGCGTAAGTTCCTGCTGGGCACGTTCTCGGGTGTCTGGCAGGGTCTTCAGCAAATCTAAGGCGAGGGTCAGATGGCTGGTCGCTTCCATGTAAGCGGACCGTTGCACAGCCTGTTGCCCGGCCAGCCCGAGGTACTGCACCGCTTTCTCTGTGTTCCCACTGCGACTGTAGTGGTGCGCCAGCTCGCTGTAGTGGTCGTCCAAGTTCGCACTGTAGAGGGATTCGACTGCCTTGGCCGTTTGTTCGTGCAAAGCTTTGCGCCGTTCGTGCAACACTGAATTGTAGGCGACCTCCTGGGTCAGCGCGTGCTTGAAGAGGTACTCCACCTCAGGGAAGGCGGGCTGCTCGTAGAGAAACTCTTTGCTCTGCAAAGAAGAGAATAAGCGATAGAGTTCCTCTTCCGGTTGGCTGATGACCTGCCGCGCGAGGCTCAAGGGAAATTCGCGACCGATGACGGCGAGGTGCTGTAACAGTTGCTTTTCTTCCCGGCTCAGGCGGTCAATACGCGCCGCCAGCACTCCCTGCACGGTGGTGGGAATCTGGAGGTCAGAGAGGGATTTTCCTTGTAGGGGCACCCCTATGTGGGTGCCCTCCCCAGGGCGGCCACGCGGGGCCGCCCCTACATCAGGTCGTGCCAATATCCCCTGCTCGCGCAACTCCTGTACGATCTCTTCCATGAAAAACGGCGTGCCTTGGGTCTTCTGCAGAATCAGCCGCTTGAGCGCCGTGAGACTTGTGTCGTTCCCCAGCAGAAAAGTGAGTAGTTCCTCTGCTTCCTCTTTGCCCAGAGGAGCCAGCCGCAGTTGGGTGTAATAGGTCTTGCTGCCCCACTCGTGTCGATACTCGGGACGGTAATTCACCAGCAAGAGGAGGCGGGCGCTGGCGACACTCTCACTCAGCACATCGAGAAACCCTTGCGTCTCAGTGTCGATCCAGTGCAGGTCTTCGAAGATGAGAATAAGAGGTTGATTGAGACTTTCCCGCAAGAAGAGTCTCTTCAGCGCCTCGAACGTCCGCCGCCGCCGAATCTGCGCGTCCATTTGTTGCAGGGGGGACGTCGAGTCTTCGAGCCCCAACAGCGTAAACAGATAGGGTAAGATGTCTTCCAGACTGCGGTCGAGCATGAGCACTTTGCCCCCGACCTTCTCCCGCCGCTTGCGCTCATCGTCTTCTGCGGTGATCTCAAAGTAATTCTTGAGCAGTTCAATGAGGGGGAGATAGGCAGAGGCTTTGCCATGCGAGACCGAGAAGGCTTCCAGCACCAGCACCCCGCTCTGCGAGGTCAGTTTGAACTCATAGACCAGGCGCGATTTGCCCATCCCTGCCGCGCCCATCACCCCCACGATTTGCCCATGCCCGGCCTGGGCTTGCTCCAAGGCGAGTTTCATGTGCGCCATTTCACTCTGCCGCCCGACAAAGCGGGTCAGGCCCCGTCTGGCCGCCACTTGCAGACGCGTTCTCAGTGGTCCCGCGCCCAGCACTTCATAGACATTGAGCGGCTCTTCCACCCCTTTGACCTGGGTTTTCCCCAGTGACTTGAACTCAAAATAGCCCGCCGTGAGTTTGTGGGTCTGGGCCGTGACGAGAATCGACCCCGGAGCCGCCAATTGCTCCATGCGGGCGGCAAGGTTGGTCGAATGCCCGATGGGCACATAGTCGGTATGCAAGTCTTCTTTGCGAATCGAGCGGACGACGACTTCCCCGGTGTTCACCCCCACGCGCATCAGCAGCGGAGGGCGACCTTTCTCCCGCAGCAGGTCGGCGTACCGCCGCATCTCTTCCTGCATGCGCAGCGCGGCATACAGTGCCCGTTGGGGATGGTCCTCATGGGAAATGGGCGCCCCAAAGAGGGCAAAGATGCCATCACCTAGAGCCTGGGCTACGTAGCCTTCATAGCGGTGCACGGCATCCATCATGAGCTGCAGTGCCGGGTCAATGATGGCGCGAGCTTCTTCCGGGTCGAGCCCTTCGATGAGGGCGGTCGAGCCTTTGAGGTCAGCAAAGAGGGCGGTGATGGTCTTTCTTTCGCCCTCGACGCTGCCTCGCGTTGCCAGCGCCGCCTGCTCGGCCAAGATGCGCTCGGCCAGATGCGCGGGAGTCCAGCGTCCGGGGTCCGCAGTCCGCAGTCCGGATTGACTGTTTTCCTGTCCGCCTTTTGCCGCTTTGCCCTTTTCCCCTTCTCCGAGGCGCGTGCCGCAGCTATCGCAGAAGGCCGCACCGAGTCGGAGTACGGTTCCGCACGCCGAGCAAACCAACTCCAGCTTGTTCCCACACGCCTCGCAGAACTTCGCGCCTTCACGGTTGTCGTGCTGACACTGCGCACAACGCATACGATTCTCCCCCCTACAACGACAGTATTTCGCGAGAAGGTAAAGGTTGTCAAATGGGAAGCGCCCGACAATCGGCCG
>JBGPOI010000448.1:0-4481 GCA_041487975.1 Binatia bacterium
ATAGCTTGCTCCTTTCTGGTCATCGTTCCGGTGGTACCTTGTCCATCATTCCTACAGGAAAAGAGAGGTTTGAGGCTAGAGGCTTGAGACCAGGAGGTTCCCCTATCGCCGTGAGAGTCTGCTTCTTGCCTTACTACCCTGTCTTGGCAATCAGGTCCGAGAGGAACTCTAGCATATAGCGATTGACCAGTTCGGGTTGTTCTTGTTGCACCCAGTGGCTGCAACGGGGAATGTATTTGATCTCGAAACGATCCGTGAAGTACGGCTCCATGTTGTAGGTAAGTTCTTTGCCCAAGGCGATGTCTTCCTCGCCCCAGATCAGGAGAGTTGGGCAGGTAATCTTGGCAAATTGCCGTTCCCCGCGGCGCACAGTTTCGCGAAATGCGGCCCGGTAGTAGTTGATCGCCGCGGTCAGCGCCCCAGGTTTCTCTAGCGCCTCAACGTACCGTTGCAGATCCTCGTCTGAGAACGCCTCTTTGCGGATCGCCATGCCGCGAAACGCTTGCTCGACGAAACGGCGGCGGTTGAGACGAATCCCCCACTCCGGCAACCTCGGAATCTGGAAAAAGAACATGTACCAACTGCGTCGGAGCTGACAGAAGTTGGAGCGGAGCTGTTTCTGAAACGCGCCAGGGTGCGGACAGTTCAACACGATCAGCCGTTCCGTCGCCTGCGGGTAATCCGCGGCAAACGTCCAGGCCACACCGCCACCCCAGTCATGCCCGACGATGATCGCCTTTTCCTCGCCGAACGCACGAATCAAGCCCATCACATCCGCGGTGAGCAGATCAATCCGGTAATTGGCGACACCGGTGGGTTTCTCGCTGTCGTTGTACCCGCGCAGATCGGGCGCCACAACCTGGAAATGTTCGGCCAGCACCGGGATCTGATGCCGCCAGGAGTACCAGAACTCGGGAAAACCGTGGAGCAGGATCACCAGCTTCCCTGCTCCTTGTGTCACATAGTGAAGGCGGACGCCATTCACATGGGCAAAGCCGTGCTGAAGAGAATCCATAGAGTCTGTTGTGTCCATTGCGTCTGTTAGTGGAATAACATGTTTCCAACTGATCCTATAAACCCAACGAACCCAATAGACTCCAAAGACACAAATGGCTACATCGTTCCCACCTTCTTTGCTCGCTCCAGTACGATGCGCTCGATGTCGGCAATAGGGCCATCGATCATCCGGCCACGGAACGCGACAGCCCCCTTCCCCTCTCCTACAGCTTGCTTGAAAGCGGCAATCAGTTCGCGCGCATACTCCACTTCTTCTGGTGTCGGAGTATAGACCGCATTCACCGGCTCAACTTGGTTGGGATGGATGCACGCTTTGCCTTCGTAGCCAAGTTGTTTCCCCTGACGGGTTTCAGCCGCCAATCCCTCAATATTCGGAATATCGAGGAAGACATTGTCGATCGGAGTAATCCCCGCGGCTTTGGCCGCTATCACTACTTGGCAACGCGCGTGCAGAACAATACCGTCGGTTGAAGGAGCCGCCTTAATCCCCATCGCCAAAGAGAAATCGCCGTGCCCAAAGGCGATACCGGCGATACGCGGAGTGGCGCGGGCAATGGCAAAGGCATTACCGATCGCCTCGGGCTGCTCGATCAGCGGCAGCAGCACGACCGAGCCGGCTGCCCGGCCGCAACGCTTCTCGGCCAGAGAAACCAAGCGATCAACGAACAGGATGCTCTCGGCCGTGTTGGTCTTGGGCACCACCAGACCATCCGCTCCAGCTTCGACCATCGCCAGCACATCATCAAGGAAGTAAGGCGTGTCGAGCGCGTTGATGCGCACGGTACGCTCGAAGCGAACGAAGCCTGAGTCACGCAAGACTTCCTTCAACGTCTCGCGCGCCGCCGGTTTGCGCTCGGGCGCGACCGCATCTTCGAGATCAAAGATCAGCGTGTCAGCTGGTGAGTCCTTGGCCTTGGCAAAGAATTTCTCACTGCTGGCAGGAACAAACAACAAACTTCGGCGTAAACGGGACATATTTACTTCTCCTCTCTTCGCTCGTGAGCATTCAGCTCCCATCTGTTAGCCCTCAGTCTTGGGGGGAAAAGACGAAAAGGGGAAGAGGCGAAAAGAGAGAAATTTTTCTCCCGGTTCCCTTTTTGCCCGTTCCCTTTTCCCCATTTGCCCATTTACCCTTTTGCCCTCTCCTCTAATCCGCAATCCGCATTCCGCAATCGCCAATCAGACCACTCCCTTCTCCTTCAACTCCGCCAGCCGCTCTCGTGTCATCCCCAGCTTGCCGCAGTAAATCTCTTCATTGTGTGTGCCCATATGGGTGGGTCCGGTCCAGCGAATCTTCCCTGGCGTGCGCGAAAACTTGGGGATGACATTCTGCATCTTCACCGGACCCAACTCTGGATCCTGCACGGTCGTAACAGCCTCCCGCGCCTGAAAGTGCGGATCAGCGAAGATGCCGGCGATATCGTACACCGGAACGCAGGCGCACTCGTATTCATCAAACTGTTGCAGGACCTCTGCGGCCGTGCGTTCAGCGATCCAGCCGCCGACAATGGTATCAACCTCATCGATGTGAGCGACCCGGGCGCGGTTGTCCTTGAAGCGCGGGTCGTCGATCAGCTCGGGTTGACCGATGGCAGCAAACACGCGCCGCGCCAGAGCAGGGGCATTGGCAGAAAGCGCCAGCCATTTGCCGTCCTTAGTCTTGTAGGTATTGCGCGGCGCGCCGATAGAGGGGACACGATTACCAGTCCGCCGCTGGATCACACCGAGTTGGTCGTAAGTAATCGCCTGGTCACCCATGATAGTAAAGATCGGTTCCAGCACGCTAAGGTCGATCACCTGTCCTTTGCCACTTTTGTGGTCACGTTCGTACAACGCAAACATCACCGCCCAAGTGCCGAACTGGCCGGCAACGGCATCGGCCAGGCCGGTCCCAGGCAACGTCGGCGGACCATCGGGCTGACCGGTGATATGAGCGAAGCCGCTCATCGCTTCGGCCAGGGTGCCGAAACCCGGCTTGTCCTTGTAGGGTCCGGTCTGCCCGAATCCGGACACACGCACCAGGATCAGGCGCGGGTTGAGGGCGTGGAGTACATCCCAGCCCAGACCCCAGCGCTCCAACGTTCCCGGGCGGAAATTCTCGGTCAGCACATCGGCGTCGGTAATGAGCTGCTTGAGGATCTCCTGCCCCTCGGGTTTGTTCAGATCCAGCGTGACACACTTCTTGTTACGGTTGGTGATCTTCCACCACAACGGCACCCCATTTTTTGCCGCGCCCAACGTGCGCAGGCTGTCGCCCAGCCGGGGGTGCTCGACCTTGATGACTTCGGCGCCGAAGTCGCCCATGTTCTGCGAGATGGTCGGCGAGGCAAAGAGCACGGCGATATCGACGACTTTGAGTCCTTCCAGCGGCAGGTTACCCATGAACGCTCGTCCCTCCTCGTGCGGCAGTCGTGTTCCTGCGGTTGTAGCTCTTTTCTGGCAGGAGAGCAAAACGGTTGACTGCCGATTGGTGGAGAGATGAAGGTGGATAAAATCGGCGACGCCTACTACATCCCGGAGGCGTCGTGCATTCAGCCCGCTACAGCAGTTCTCACTCGGACGCGTCCTGATGCCAAGCGTAGGGGCGAATCTTGTATTCGCCCTACCCCTCATCCCTACCGGGCGATCACAAGGATCGCCCCTACGTTGAGGGTACGTGCAACTGCAAACCGCTGTAAGAGCCGGGGTTGAAGATGATTGATTTCTTCAGTGATAAGGATCGCTATCAAACCGAGCCCAAGGAGGGCGCCCACGCAGGGACGCTCCTATATTGATGATCCGTAAGGCGCTACCGGTAATGTTTCGGACGTACGCGAACAACCTCCCCCGCCTTATCGCGTTTAACCACGAATATTGGTTCGTCGATGGTCGGGCCGGGACCGGGGTCAGGTGGCGAATCCGGTGTATGGAAAATGGCGGTAACTTGCTGATCACTCCAAGACACATCTACCTCAGCAGCATCATGGGGACTCGGCACCTCCTGATCACCAGGTTGGTGCCCAGGATGGCACATCCAATAGAAAACGATGGGTAGGGGATCTTTCCGCGGCGCGGGTGGATTTTGGTTGTAGTTATTGATAGCTGCGTCGATGGCAGCAATCATGCCCTGGCGGATGATAGGCTCTATGGGCTGAATGTTCTTCCACCAGCCTGTTCCCTTCCGATCGAACCAATCATCGCAGATGTGGTTAATCTCCTTTTGCGTCAAAACCGGCTGACCATTATTATCCACCATATTCTGAACGAGCGTACACAAGTTAGCGCCAGGCGCTTGGAGTGCAGCCATGCGCACCCTGAGCGTATTGATGGTTACACCCTTATAGCGATTGTCGAGTTTTCCGAGAATGGTCCCTTTGGACATTCCCTCTGGCATTACTCCCATATGATCCTCCCTTCACGGACCAGGTTAGACGTTAACTGCTGCTGAGCGTTATCAGTTTCTTTTTGTCAGTGCAAACAGTCAG
>JBGPOI010000449.1:0-4472 GCA_041487975.1 Binatia bacterium
CCCGGTGGCGTTGGTCTTAGTCTCTCAGGGTGTGATCCAGAACTTCTCCCCCTACGTCGATCTCACGACCGTGGAGGGTGTCAAGCAGACGCTCGCTATGGGTCCGGTGGCATCACAGGAGGTTATCAAGGAATTCGGCACCAATGGGGGCGGCTTCTTTAACGCCAACAGCGCCCATCCTTTTGAGAATCCTAATCCGCTCACGAATCTCATAGAAATGGTGTTAATCTTCGCCATCTCCGCCGCTCTCACGTACACCTACGGCCGTATGGCACGGGACCAGAAACAGGGGTGGGCCCTGTTTGCCGCTATGGCCCTGATGTTTTTCATGGGCGTTGCGCCCGCGTATTATTTCGAGTCCACCGGCAACCCGGTGATGCACGGTCTGGCAGTAGACCAGACAGCGGGAAACATAGAAGGCAAAGAGATCCGGTTCGGCGTTGCTAACTCGGCTCTATGGGCAACGGTGACTACCGACACGTCGTGTGGAGCGGTCAATTCTATGCACGATAGCTATACCCCACTCGGCGGTCTCGTGCCACTTGCCAATATTCAGCTGAGTGAAGTGGTCTTTGGTGGAGTCGGCTCCGGGCTCTACGGTATGCTCGTCTATGTCCTGCTAGCGGTCTTTATCGCCGGCCTGATGGTCGGCCGCACACCTGAGTACCTGGGCAAGAAGATCGAAGCACGGGAAGTGAAGCTAGCGATGCTCTACGTGCTGATCTTTCCGCTGGTGATTCTTTACTTCTCTGCCTGGTCGGTAGTGGCACCGTACGGCGTGTCCTCCCTGAACAACGCCGGTCCTCACGGACTGAGCGAAATTCTGTATGCGTACAGCGAAGCGGCTGGCAACAATGGCTCGGCTTTCGCTGGCCTTAACGCCAACACCCCCTGGTACAACGCGAGCCTCGGCCTGACCGTGCTGATTGGCCGGTTTTTGATGATCGTGCCGGCTCTGGCGATCGCCGGGTCTCTGGTAGGAAAGAAGGTCGTACCAGCGAGCCTGGGGACCTTCCCGACCAATGGGGCTCTTTTCGCCGTGCTCTTAGTTAGTGTGGTGATCATTGTTGGCGCGCTCACCTTCTTCCCAGCTTTAGCTCTGGGGCCTATCGTCGAGCACTTCCTCGCCCAGGCTGGAAAGGTTTTTTAGTATGGCAGACTCCAGAAAAAAAGAACTCTCACTGTTTGATCCTGAGATCCTGCGGCCGGCCGTGCTGGAGAGCTTCCGCAAGCTGGTGCCGCAGCATGTCATCAAGAACCCAGTTATGTTTGTGGTTGAGGTGGGGAGCGTGCTCACCACGCTCATCTTTCTGCGCGATCTCATTGCTCCGACGCTAGGATCTCAGCCGCTGTGGTTCACCGCTGCCGTAAGCTTCTGGCTGTGGTTCACCGTCGTGTTCGCCAACTTTGCTGAGGCGGTAGCCGAAGGGCGAGGCAAAGCCCAGGCCGCTACCTTGCGTAAGATGCGCAAGGAAACCACGGCGCGCCGGCTCGTCAACAACCGAGAAGAGCAGGTATCAGCATCCGCGCTGCGCAAGGGCGATGTGGTCGTGGTAGAAGCCGGGGAACTCATCCCGGGTGATGGAGACGTCATCGAAGGCATTGCCTCGGTCGATGAATCAGCCATTACCGGCGAGTCGGCGCCGGTGATTCGTGAGAGCGGCGGAGACCGGTCGGCCGTGACCGGTGGAACAAAGGTCCTCTCTGATCGCATCGTCGTGCGCATCTCAGCCGACCCTGGGGAGTCGTTTCTCGACCGTATGATCGCACTGGTGGAGGGGGCATCGCGGCAGAAGACGCCTAACGAGATCGCGCTGAATATCCTGTTAGCCGGTCTCACCCTCGTCTTCCTCTTTGCCTGCGTGACGCTGGTGCCGTTTGCCCTGTATTCCGGGGTCGGGCTCTCGGCCACAGTGGTGGTGGCCCTGCTGGTCTGCTTAATCCCCACCACCATTGGCGGGCTGCTGTCGGCCATCGGCATCGCGGGCATGGATCGTTTGCTGCGCAAGAATGTCCTGGCCATGAGCGGCCGGGCAGTAGAGGCAGCGGGCGATGTCGATACCTTGTTGCTGGATAAAACCGGGACCATCACGCTGGGCAACCGCATGGCGACCGAGTTCCTGCCCGTCGGTGGAGCACGCATGGAGGAGCTCGCCGACGCCGCTCAATTAGCCAGTCTGGCCGACGAGACGCCAGAAGGGCGTTCGATCGTCGTGCTGGCCAAGGAGCGCTACGGGCTGCGCGGACGCGAGGTAGAAAACATTGGCGCGCACTTTATCCCCTTTAGTGCCCACACCCGCATGAGCGGGTGCGACCTCAATGGGCGGATGATCCGCAAAGGCGCCGTCGAAGCGATCACGGCCCATGTCAAATCGCTGGGCGGCACTATTCCCACCGAGGTTGATGCGCTCACGCATGGGATTAGTGACACCGGCGGGACCCCACTCGCCGTCTCCGATGGCAATCACATCCTGGGCGTGCTTCATCTCAAAGACGTGGTGAAAGGCGGCATCAAAGAGCGCTTCGAGCGCTTCCGGGCGATGGGCATTCGCACCGTGATGATTACCGGCGACAACCCCCGCACGGCAGCCGCCATCGCGCGGGAGGCGGGCGTTGATGACTTCCTGGCGGAGGCGACCCCTGAGACGAAGATGCGGCTCATCAAAGAGGAGCAGGCCACGGGCAAGCTGGTGGCCATGACGGGGGACGGCACCAACGACGCCCCCGCCCTGGCGCAAGCTGATGTCGGCGTGGCGATGAACACCGGCACGCAAGCCGCCAAAGAGGCCGGCAATATGGTCGATCTCGATTCCAATCCCACCAAACTGCTGGAGGTGGTTGAGGTCGGCAAGCAGTTGCTCATGACCCGTGGCGTGCTCACTACCTTCTCGATCGCCAACGACGTGGCCAAGTATTTTGCCATCATCCCGGCGCTCTTCGTGGGCGTGTATCCCGAGATCGCCCCACTCAACGTTATGCACCTGGCCTCGCCGCAGAGTGCCATCCTCGCCGCGGTGATTTTCAACGCGCTGATCATCATTGCGCTGATCCCGCTGGCGCTGCGGGGGGTGCAGTATCGGCCGCTGGGTGCGGCAGCGTTGCTGGCGCGTTCCCTGCTCATCTATGGGGGGGGCGGAGTGATCGCACCTTTTGTGGGGATCAAACTCATTGACATGTTCCTGGCCGCCATTGGCTTAGTGTAAGGAGTGCTCTGTATGAAAAAAGCACTGCTCATTGCCCTGCGGACGACAGCCGTTACTCTCATCCTGACGGGAATCCTCTACCCCTATGTGGTCACGGGTCTCGCCCAGATCCTGTTTCCGGGACGAGCCAACGGGAGCCTGGTGACTGACGAGCAGGGGCAGGTCGTTGGCTCAGAATTGATCGGGCAGGGTTTTGCGCACCCCGCTTACTTCCAACCACGGCCCTCGGCGGCGGGAGACAAGGGCTACGATGCAACGGCATCATCCGGGTCTAATCTCGGCCCCACCTCAAAGAAGTTGCAGGATCGAGTAATCCAAGATCTCGAACGGCTCAAAGAAGAGAATCCGGATGCACTAGGCCCGGTTCCCAGCGAACTCGTGACCACGTCAGGCAGCGGGCTCGATCCCCATCTCTCGCCCCAAACGGCGTTGTGGCAGATCCCACGGGTCGCCCATGCGCGTGGGGTCGCGCCCGAGCGCGTGAGAGCCGTGGTTGAAGCTGCTATCGAAGGTCGGGATTTGGGCTTGTTGGGTGAGCCGCGAGTCAATGTGTTACTGCTCAACCTGACGCTCGACCGTCAGTTTGGTCGCCCCGCAACGGTTACACAACAGGAAAGACAGAAGTGAGTTCGGGATGAGTGAGGGCCGCTCGCGTCCCGAGGACTTCCTTGCACTGGTCGAGCGCGCCAAGCGCGGGCGTCTCAAGGTCTATATCGGTCCAGCGGCTGGTGTCGGGAAGACATATCAAATGTTAGAGGAAGCCCATGTCCTCAAGAAGCGCGGGGTTGATGTGATACTGGCGTTCATCGAAACCCACGGCCGTATTGAGACCGAAGCCCTTGTCGAAGGCCTCGAGAGCATCCCCCGCCGACGGATCGAGTACCGCGGAGTCGTGGTAGAGGAAATGGACTTGGAGGCCGTGCTCGCACGACGGCCACAGGTTGCGATCGTCGATGAACTCCCCCACACCAACGTCCCTGGGTGTCGGAATAAGAAGCGTTACCAGGATGTCTTCGAACTCCTCGATGCCGGGATTAACGTTATCTGCGCGATGAACGTCCAGCACCTGGAAAGCCTCAACGACCTTGTCAAGCAGGCGACTGACGTCGTCGTCCGTGAGACGGTCCCAGATTCCTTCCTCAAGCAAGCAGATCAGGTAGTGAATCTCGACCTTGCGGTTGAGGATCTGCTTGAGCGCCTACGTGCCGGTAAAATTTACAGCCAGGAGAAGATTCCTTGGGCGATCGAACACTTCTTCAAACCTGAAAA
>JBGPOI010000450.1:0-4445 GCA_041487975.1 Binatia bacterium
GGTCCTCGATGAAAGCGGCTTGCTCAAGGCGTTTTGCCGGATGGACGGAGCCGCATTGGTGAGCATCGAGGTGGCGCAAAACAAGGCCTACACCGCGCTCTTCGGTATGCCTTCGCAGGATTTTTACAACTTCATCAAGGATGACCCGGCGTTGCTCGCCGGTGTGCCTCACATTCCACGTATTGCCCTGTTCGGCGGCGGGCTGCCGATCCGCATGGGCGATAAAGTAGTCGGTGGTATCGGGGTGAGTGGCGGCACGGTCGAGCAGGACGTCGCCTGTGCCCAAGCCGGTCTCGAGGTGCTCAAGACGGCGTGAGCAGGGCGGTGCGAAGCTTAAGCCGCCTGTGGCAGCAGCAGGGGAAGAAGGAAGAAGCCCGAAAGCGGCTGGCCGAGACCTACGGCTGGTTTACCGAAGGGTTTGACACGGCAGATCTCAAAGAGGCGAAAGCATTACTCGACGAACTGACATTATCTTGCTGAAGTCGGTTCTCTTCTCCCCCCTCTTATGTCGAGATCACGTTGGTAAACGACTCAGCTGTTCAATAGCCGCTGGGCTTTCTCTTGCAGTCTCGCGGGCAAGCGGCGCGCGCTGATCTATCTTGTTTTCCTTGACTCTCTTCCCGGGCCTTGATAAGCCACCAAGAGGCCAACACCACATCTCAAGAAGAGAAAAAAGGAGAGGAACGCGTGACGCAAACATGGACTGAGAGCTTTGTCGAGGTGGCCGGCGGAAAGATGCATCTCCTCACCGGGGGGATAGGTGAGCCGCTGCTGATTTTGCACCGCGATGTGGGTAACCCTGGCTGGTTGCCGTTTTACGAACACATGGCGCGGCGCTTCACTGTGTACGTGCCCTCCCATCCGGGCTTCGACAAGTCTGCCCGCTTAGACTGGATGCGCAACGTGCGGGATCTGGCGGCTGTCTACCAATGGCTGCTGAAAGATCTGAAATTGGCTTCGCTCTCCATGATCGGTCTGGGATTTGGTGGGTGGATTGCCGCCGAGATGGCGACCATGAGTCACCACCAGTGCAAAAAGTTGGTGTTGGTGAGCGCCATGGGAATTCAGCCTACTCGGGGAGAGATCATGGACCAGTTCCTGATCTACACTACCGACTACATCAGGGCGGGCTTCTTTGATCCAAGTAAAATGGACCAACTCTACGGCGCTGAACCTAATGTCGAACAATTGGTGACCTGGGAAATCAACCGCGAGATGACCACCCGCATTGCCTGGAAGCCCTATATGTTCAATCAGGCATTGCCCATCCTCCTCCGCGGCGTGGACACACCGACACTGATTGTGTGGGGCAAAGAGGACAAAATCACGCCGGTGAACTGCGGGGAACGTTACATGCAAGCACTGCCACACGCGCAGTTCGTCGTACTCAACCAGTGCGGACATTTTGTTGAGGTCGAGAAAGCGGACGAACTAGCGAAGCTGGTCAATGAGTTCATCTCATTTCGGAATGCGGCATGAGTATCCTTAAATCCGCAATCTTCAATCCGAAATCCGCAATCGTCTGAGAGGGAGGCACCCATGCACTTGATGTACTTTACCGAGCAACCGATGTCGGCGTATCCGCAAGAAGAGGGAGAGAAATTCGGGTATACCGCCTTGCTGTTCCCGAACAAATTTTTCAATCCAGTGGAGGGAAGCCGGCTCTACCATGAGCGGTTGGAAGAATACCTCTACGCCGAAGAGTGCGGGGTGGATGGTATCATGCTCAACGAGCATCATAACGCGCCCTTCTGCATGCAGGCGAAGACCAACATCTTCGCGGCGATTTTAGCGGCGATGACTAAGCGGGTGAAAATCGTCCTGTTGGGGAATCCGCTGCCGATCGCGGACAATCCGGTGCGGTTGGCCGAAGAACTGGCCATGATCGATTTGATCTCCAAGGGGCGATTGGTGTCGGGCTTCGTGCGCGGCGGGGGGGTGGAATCGCTGGCCGCCAACGCCAATCCAGCCTACAACCGCGAGCGCTTTGCCGAGGCCCACGATCTGATCATCAAGGCCTGGACCCAGCCCGGACCCTTCCGCTGGGAGGGGGATCATTATCAACTGCGGGTCGTCAATCCCTGGGTACTGCCTTTACAGCAGCCTCATCCGCGGGTGTGGATTCCTGGGGTGGTCAGCCGCGAAACGATCATCTGGGCGGCGGAGCATCGCTATCCGTACATCATCTTGAACGCTCCCATCGAAGAGAGCAAAAAGATCTGGCAACTCTATGATGATACTGCCGCCCAGGCGGGATATGCGGCCGGCCCGGAACAGCGCGGTTACTTGATTCGCTGTCACGTGGCGGAAACTGAAGAGAAGGCGATCGAGAACGCCAAACAGTTCATGTGGATGCAGGGCGAGTTCACCGGGCTCACCCATCCGCTCTGGGCGTCGCCCGCCGGCTACCTGGGCGAGTGGGCGCGCAAACCGCTGGCGGAATTTCGTGTCGGCCGCCGCAAGCAGAGCATGCCGCCGTTCGAGAAACAGTTGCAGGCAATGTCCCTCATTGCCGGCACGCCCAAGCAGGTAGTGGAGAAGCTGCGGATTATCCTGGAAGAAACCCGACCGTCGATCCTGGCGTTATGGGGCAATGACGGCAAGGTCAGCCACGAGGACTCGATGACCTGCATCCGCCTGCTCGGCCAGGAAGTCATGCCGGCGATGCGAGAGATTGGCGACCGGCTCGGACTCAAGAGCCCCTTCGAGGCCAATGCGCCAGTGAGCCTCGCGTACTCACGGAAGAATGAAGCTGCCGTCGCTGCCGCACTGTAAGGGACACGTCTTCAAGGAGGGGCAACTCTTTGTAGTTCCCTTCTTTGGGGCGGTCCTGCAGGGCCGTCCCCACCCCTCACTGCCCTGAGCCCTTCGACACGCTCAGGACAGGCCCTGTCGAAGCACGAAGCACATTACGGATCAATGGCTAGAAGTCATGCGGAATCCGTATAAGACAGCCGTGTGATGCGCTGTATCCAATGGCTTGTCTTTTTGCCACTTGTGCCGATTCCTATACGGATAGACGACTAAAGCTGGAAAGGGCTATTCGATATCTGGTTTCCCTTGAAGACTTTTGTTGTTTTAGCTAATACGAGGTTTGCATGAAATTTCCCATGGGTTCAAAAATCGGTGCTGGCTTCGGGGTCGCGTCACTCATTCTGAGCATCATAGGCGTAGTCTCATACCAAACCACGACCCGCTTCGTTCAGGAAGCTGACGGGGTGGAGCATAGCTTACGGGTTCTTAAAGAACTCGACGATGTGACCGACCGACTCATGGCTGCTGAGGTCAGGCAGCGTAATTACCTCCTTACCGGAGACGAGTCTGAGTTGGAACCATATCGCGTTGCAGTTGGAGTGATAGAGCAAGAAATAGAGGATGTCCGTCAATTGACTGGGGATAACCCCAATCAACAGCGGAGGCTCGACGCTATTGAGCCCCTGGTTGCCAAAGCCGTTGCCGAACTCAAAGACACAATCGACCTGCGAAGAGACAATGGATTTGCAGCAGCATTACAGATGGTTCTGGCAGGGAAGGGGAAGCAGGCCATAAACGAGATTAGCAGGGTGATCAGCGAAATAGAGGATGAGGAGAGGGAGTTATTGGAACAACGGCATGAGGCGGCTGATGCCACTGCTCAGACAACGATTTTTGTCATTGTCATTGGGAGCCTCTCAGCTCTTGTATTTGTCGCTCTGGCAGGGTTGCTCATCCGCCGCGATATTGCCAAGCGCAAGCAGGCGGAGGAGGCGCTCCGCGAATCAGAGGAACGCTATCGGAGTCTGGTCGAAACCGCGAAGGATGTTATTTTCACTGTCTCCGCAGATGGAACGTTCACCTCGCTGAACCCGGTATTTGAGACTGTCACCGATTGGTCGCGAGCCGAGTGGCTTGGACAATCTTTTGCCCCTCTGCTTCATCCCGATGATTTACCTCTCGCAATGGAGCTCTTTCACCGCCTCGTACAGGGAGAAACGCCGCCTCTGTCGGAATTGCGCATTCTCCTCAAGTCGGGTGCTTCTCGCAGCTGGCAATTGACGGCCACACCACAATTCCGCGAGGGAGAGGTCAGCGGCGTTTTGGTCATTGCGCGTGACACCACCGAACGTAGGCGAGTAGAGGAGATGCTCCGAGAAAGCGAGGTGCGATTCCGCGCAATCTTTGAAGGAGCGGCGATTGGGATAGCACTCGTAGACATGCAGGGACGGTTTGCCAAGACCAACCTTACTATGTCACGGCTGCTCGGCTACAGCGAGGGAGAACTCTACGGAGCAAGGTTCACCGACCTCACCCATCCAGAGGATAGAGACACGGATTGGGGCCTTTTTAGAGAGTTGGTCGAGAACAAACGGGAGCACTACCAGAGAGAGAAGCG
The DNA here is from genome assembly GCA_041487975.1 of Binatia bacterium. Classification (GTDB taxonomy): domain Bacteria; phylum Desulfobacterota; class Binatia; order Bin18; family Bin18; genus JACQEL01. Next base: position 4,373 of record JBGPOI010000450.1, read on the forward strand.
CCACATCCGCAAGGATGGCAGTTTAATTTGGACTCGCCTGACGGTTTCCCTGATCCGGAGAGTTGACGGTGAA
>JBGPOI010000451.1:0-4416 GCA_041487975.1 Binatia bacterium
CTCGGCTGACACCGGGTGGGACCGCGCCAGCCTCTCCGTGCCCTACTCACTCTATGTGTTTGTCTATAGCGCCTTGGGGGTGGTGACCGGTCGCCTGACCGACCGTTGGGGACCGCGGGTGGTTCTCACGGTGGGTGGCTGTCTGCTCGGCAGCGGCATCGTGCTGATGAGTCAGGCCCATGCGTTATGGCAGATTTATGTGTTTCTTGGTCTCATTGCCGCTTCGGGTATGAGCGCCGCTTACGTACCGTGTAACGCCACGGTGGTGCGCTGGTTCACTCAACGACGCGGTCTCGCTTTGAGTGTCACATCTAGTGGAGCGAGCTTCGGCAATTTTCTCTTTCCGCCGTTGGTTGCCGCGTTGATCTCCGCGTATGGCTGGCGGAGAACGTATCTCCTCCTCGGACTGCTCGGCGCAGGCGTAGTTTCTCTCTGCGCGTCATTTATCGTGCGTGATCCCGAGAAAATGAACCTCTATCCGGACGGACGACGTCCCGTCGAGTCGTCCCACACGAGAACACAAGAGAGGGTGCCGATCACCGAGGAGTGGACCCTGGCGTCGGCGAAACGCACCTCGGCATTTTGGCTGCTGAACGCCATCTTTACCCTGACGTGGCTGGTGGTGTTTATGCCTATGGTTCACATCGTGCCCTTTGCCGTGGACCTGGGGATCTCGTCCGTTCGTGCGGCTATGACCATCAGCGTGATCGGCATAGCCGGGTTTGCCGGACGGCTGTTGCTGGGACCAATCTCTGACCGCTTGGGCCGCCTCCCGGCGCTGGGGCTGTGCCTGTTGTTGCAAGCTCTGTCTTTTATCGGCTTTGTATGCACGACTGGCCTAGCCTCGCTCTATCCGGCTGCGGCGGTGTTCGGTTTTTCCTACGGCGGAGCGACAGCACTCTTCCCAGCGATTATTGGCGATTTTTACGGTCGCACTGCGGTTGGCTCAATTGTGGGATTTATTTTCGCTCTGGCTGGCTCGCCTGCGGCTTTTGGCCCGCTCATCGCCGGGTATATCTATCATGCCACTGGCCACTACAGCGTCGCCTTCGTCCTGAGCGCAGGGCTCAACGTGGCGGCCTTGTTGCTCTTGCTGCTGCTGAGGAAGCCGTCTCCGCTAAAATAGGACAGTCGCCCTGGTGAAAATAAGACATCACAACGAGAGCGACCAAACCGAGAGAAGCGAAAAAGCCTGAATCTTCGCCGTAAATGTGCGAGCCTCGACTTGGCCCGCCTTTTGCGAAAGAAAACTCCCGAGCGCACTCAATGCGCAATCTTTTCAGGAGGTGGGCAGATGTTTGCTTACGCACTGTCACTCTCGGCGGCAGTTCCTAACTGTGTCCTGGATATGACAGCCGACCTCGCCCCACTGCTCTCCGGCATAGTCGTGGTGGTGGGTTTAGGTGTCCTGGCATTGGCGTTTGCCATCGGATTCCATGATGTACGGCAGGCGCAGCGGAAAGCAGAGGAAGCCGTAGACACCTCAGCTCCTTTGCCAAAAGCGGCGTAGCGAAAGGTAGGAATCGGTGAACGGGAGAATCGGGGAATCGGCGAGTCGAGGAGTATTTCCCCGGTTCTCCGGTTCTCCGTTTCTCCGTTTCCCTCTGCCCGAGGCTGACCGCTAATCACTGCCGGCTGAATGCTCTCCCCCCGTCACTGGCTCCAAATCTTCTCCGGCGTTTCCGCAAAGGGGTAAACGTGCACCATCCAGCCAAAGATCTGCGGCTGGAAGCGCCCGCCTTCTCGATCACATTCGTCTTTAGTGGCGATTGGGCCGCGAAAACCAAACCGTGTCCAAGGGGCCTGTTTTCTCGCGTTAGAGAGAGGCATCCTCTCTTTCCGTGCCTTCCGGTTTCAACCAAAGCGGAGGCTGTTTCGTCTATACTAGTAAGTCATGAGAACCTCGGAAGCGGCCAAGCTCTCACCAGACGTGCCCCCCTGCTGCGAAGAACTCTGCCGCATGCATTATGCTCGGGTTTTTCAGTTGTGTCGGTTGCTCCTGGTTGACCGCCATGAGGCCGAAGAGGTCGCACAAGAAGTGTTCCTCAAGCTGGTGAAAGAGTGCCAGAGCCCAAGTCGGATTTTGTCGTGGGAGGCATGGCTCACCCGCGTCACGGTCAACGCCTGTCACGATCGCCGCCGGTCCGCGTGGTGGAAGTGGTGGAGAGACGAGCACGTGGAATTCCAGGAGGCTGAGTTTCCCAGCGACCATCTGACCCCCGAAGAGCACCTCCTCAGCCGCGAACAGCAGGAGCGTATCTGGCATCTCTTTCGTCGGCTCTCCCCGCGCCAGCGAGAGGTCTTCGTCTTACGACGTCTCGAAGGTCTGTCCAGCGAAGAGGTCGCGCGGGTGCTGGGACTCACAACCGGTAGCGTGAAACGCCACCTTTTCCATGCCATCCGTCACTTGCGGAAAGGACTCGGAGGCCGTCAATGAATGCCTGTCTGCGCAAGCGCACGCTTCTATTATTGTCTGCAGGGGAAGGAACGAATGAGCAGCGGACCCACGTCGCGACGTGCGCCGCCTGCGCCACGCGCTATCGACGCTTCGTCCACGAGCTAGAGGGCATCGAGCAGACGCTACGCGAAACCTCTCCTCCTCCGGCAGTATCCCCGCGCTTCCTCCCTATACGATCAAATTGGCGACCCGTGGCGGTCGCGTTTGCCGCGATCCTGATGTTGGTCTGGGGAGGTCTGTGGCTGCGGCAACCATCTTCGCTTCCCGTATCCATGGCAGCCCGCACGGAAGACCTCTCCCAGTTGTTAGAAAATGAACTCGCTCCCGCGCTGTTCGCGATGGTTGATGTACGCGTCGCTCCAATACCAACCCAGGTCTCGAACTCGGTCTACTTACAAGCCGCTCTGGACGGAAGCTGGCCCTGCGAGTGGCAAGAGCCGTTCCTCACGCCAGTTTGTGAAATCCACCCTTTTCCTCTCCTGCTCGGAGGGCAGTGAAGCATGGAGGTCTGTTTATGAAGAAGAGTGTTGTTTTTCTCGCCCTTGTCGTATTGAGCCTGTGGACGGCTCCGGTTTCTGCCCAGCATCACGGGATGATGGGACCGCCAGGGCCAGGCGGAATGATGATGGGGGACGGGCCGGGCATGATGTTTCCTCTGATGCTCAAAAAGCTCGAGCTGACGACTGACCAGGATGCGCAGGTGCAAAACATCATGGCTGCCCACCGTGATACCTTCAAGACCCTCTTCACCCAGTTGGAAGCGGCTCATGAAGAGATGGCCAGTAAGTTCTTTGCCCCTGGCGCACTCAGCGCCGCGGATTTGACTGCCCAAACCCAGGGGGTGAGCCAGCTCCGCGAGCAGCTCATGAACGAAGGACTCAAAGTGGCGCTAGAAATCCGAGGAGTGCTTACCCCTGATCAGCTTGCCAAAGCAGCCCAACTCAAGGACCAGATGCAGGCGCTACACGCCCAGATGCGCAGTTTCTTCGAAGAAAAGTAAGAAGGTGTTCTTCCCCAGACGCCTCCAGGCTTCCCTTTCCTGGGGGCGTTTCTTTCTCTCCCAGCTCTTCTCCTTCATCCATTCTGTTGCGCCTCTCTTCCTGCTGGTGTATCAAGCCGGTACACCCTGTTTCTCGTGACAGCAACGATATCCAGCCCGAGACTCAGACAGGAGGACGTATGCAGCAAGCACGCATCAACGGCGTAGAGTTGGCTTATGATCTACAAGGGGCGGGTGAACCGCTTGTACTTATTCATGGCGCACAGGGCGACCGCAGTATGTTCGCCGGGATCGCGCCGGCATTTGCCGCTCGGTTTCAGGTACTGACCTTTGATCAACGGGGGTCCGGACAGAGCGAAAAGCCGGACATGGAATACAGCATTGCCATGCTGGCTGACGACACCGCCGCGCTCATGGAGCATGTTGGGTTTGCCTCAGCACATATCGTCGGTGTGTCGATGGGTGGCATGATCGCGCAGGAGTTTGTCCTCCGCCACCCGCGCAAAGCGCGTTCCCTCGTGCTCGGCTGCACGACCCCGGGTGGACCGAAGGCGGTTCGCCTGGGCGGTGATGCCTTGACCAACGCCTATTCGACCAAGCCGATGTCGGCCGAGGAGCGAGGGAAGGCTTTGGCTGAAGCGGCGTTTACCAAAGGCTACATTGAGCAACATCCGGAGATCATCCCGGCGATGATCGAGGCTCGCCGCCAGCGGCCGCTGGACCCGCTTGCGCTTGCTCATCGCATGAAAGCCGCGTATGCGCATGACACGTATGAGCGCCTCTCACAAGTTGCGTGTCCCACCCTGGTGATTACCGGGAAAGACGACGTGCTAATTTCCTGGGAGAACTCACGCATTCTGGCCGAGCGCATCCCCGGCGCCAAACTCGTACTGCTGGAGCCCGCCGGCCATTGCTTCTGGCTAGAGCAGCCGGAGCAATCGCGCGAGGCGATCATGGC
>JBGPOI010000452.1:0-4410 GCA_041487975.1 Binatia bacterium
ACATGGAGGTCACCCTCGACTTTGTCCAGACCGGGTTCAAACACTGCCGCTATATCACCACTGCCAAGGTTGAGACCGCGGTCTATCTGGCCTTAGTGTTGGAAAAACCCCTGCTCATCGAAGGTCCGGCCGGCGTGGGTAAAACGGAAGTGGCTAAGGTGCTGGCCGAGTTGCTCAACACCGAGTTGGTGCGCCTCCAGTGTTACGAAGGGCTTGATGAAGCCCGCGCCTTATACGAGTGGAACTACCAGAAACAACTGCTGCGCATTCAAGCCGATACGGCGCAGGAACAGGAATGGGAAGAGGTTTCCTCTCACATTTTCTCGCGTGACTATTTGTTAGAACGACCGTTGCTGCATGCGATCAGCGCGCCTCGCAAGGTCGTGCTGCTCATTGACGAGATCGACAAGGCTGACGAGGAATTCGAGGCGTTCTTACTCGAAGTGCTGAGCGACTTCCAGGTGAGCGTGCCCGAACTTGGCACCATTCGCGCCACTCACAAGCCAGTGGTCGTGCTCACCTCGAACCGCGCGCGGGAACTCTCCGAAGCGCTCAAGCGACGCTGCCTGCATCTGTACATTGACTTTCCCGGCGTGCAAGCAGAGGCGGAAATCGTCGCGCTCAAGGTGCCGGAACTCGCGGAGAAGCTCCAACGACAGGTGGCGCGGTTTGTCGGCGGCTTGCGCAAGCTCGATGTTAAGAAGGCGCCGAGTATTGCCGAGACTCTGGACTGGGCGCGAGCCCTCCTGGCGTTGGGCGTGAAGGAACTGGACGCGCCGACAGTGCGACGGACGTTGAACTTGATCCTCAAGTACGAAGACGACATCCGCAAAGCCGAAGGCAAGGTAGGGGACTTGTTGCGGGCAAGCGCGTGAGCCAGGACCGAACGGAAAGAGCCTAACGATGAGAGTTCCCTTGCTCGATTTACCAGCGCAGTATGCCACGATCCGAGCGGAGGTCCGTGCGGCGATCGACCGCGTCTGTGAGTCGCAGCGTTTTATCCTGGGAGCGGAGGTCACGGCGCTAGAGGAGGCACTCGCGACGTTCTGCGGAGTGCGTTGCGCTCTCGGGGTGTCGTCCGGCACGGATGCGTTGTTGATGTCTCTTATGGCGCTGGGCCTTGGTCCGGGTGATGAAGTAATCACGACCCCTTATTCGTTCTTTGCCACGGCCGGGGTGATTGCCCGGCTTGGCGCCCGCCCGGTTTTTGTCGATATCGATCCAGTGACCTTCAATCTCGATACGAGAGCCGTTCCTGCACGGATCACGGCGCGGACCAAAGCCATTTTGCCGGTGCATTTGTTCGGCCGCTGCGTGGACCTCGGTCCTCTATTGGAGGTCGCCCGGAAGCATGGGATTGCGGTGATCGAAGATGCGGCTCAAGCCATCGGAGCGCGAGACGAGCAGGGACGGTTGGCGGGCGCCAGTGGCACGCTGGGCTGCTTCTCCTTCTTTCCCAGCAAGAACCTGGGCGCTTTCGGTGATGCTGGCATGGTCGTCACTAACGATGAGCAACTTGCCGAGACGCTGCGCCTGCTGCGTGTGCACGGTGGCGAGACCAAGTACTCTTACCAGATCATTGGCGGGAACTTTCGTCTGGATGCGCTGCAGGCGGCCGTGCTCAGAGTGAAACTTCCGCATCTGGCCACCTGGACGGCGGCGCGCCGCGCCAATGCGAAACGATACCGGATCTTGTGCGCCGAGGCGGAACTCGCGGGACACCTGACACTCCCTGCAGACGTGGTCGGGCATATCTACAATCAGTTTGTCATCTTGGCGCCTGCCCGTGATCGCTTGCAAGCGTTTCTCCGAGAACGCGATGTAGAGACGGAGGTTTACTATCCGTTGCCGCTCCATCTCCAAGCGTGCTTTCTCGATCTTGGCTACCAGAAAGGAGATTTTCCTCGGGCGGAATCTGTAGCCCGCGAAGCCTTAGCCTTGCCGATCTATCCGGAATTGACCGAGCCTCAGCAGCGTTACGTGGTCAGCCAAATCAGGGCGTTCTATCGCTAAATGGTCCCCCAGGGCATAGGCAAAGGACCCACTGGGACCTGACTCGCCAGAGTTGCTCATCCTCTCAAATCGTCATCTTCAAGCTGTTTGAGGGTATCCTCTCCGTTGTTGAGCGAGACTGCTGCGCCCGTCTTGTAGTCTCTGAGCCGTATGCCGAGTGCCTCAAGATTGTAATTGATGCCATTGACGCTCCCTTCGCCATGAACAATCGTCAACTTTCTGGCCCGGACTGTGTCGACCCATTTCGGATTAGCAGCCTCGGCTTGGCGGTTAGCGAGAAGCCTCATTCGCTCCACCTCATCGAGGGTTCGTCCCAGGGAGCGTTCAATATCTTGAAGGTCCTGCTCATACTGGGTCCGCACGAGCGCTGGAATCCCTCCATTCTGAACGAGTATGTCAAAGAAAAGCGCTACTGCACGTTCTGAATGAAATCCAAATTCATCAGCCAAGCTATACGCCTTTTGTACCTGAGGGAGCATATACTGAACCTGTATCTCCTGAAACACCCGCTCGCGACCGAGAGCGTGGAATCGGGTGATCCACGGCTCCTTCACTTGCCCGTCAGCGTCTAACAGAACGCGCCGAGCGAGAGAGGGGGCTTCGTTGCAAGGTGCTTCGATCACTTGCTCCATAAAGTCCGCATCGGTTTCCATAATGGTTCGAAAGCGGGCGTTGTCCTTGCGCCGGAAAGCTTCAAGCAGTGGCTGAAGACTACAGCTTCCCAGGTTCCATTGGAGTATCCCAAAGGAGAGCCCGTGCCCATCAAAATCCCCAGACACTATCCCAGAGTACTCGGCGGGCGAGACTTCACCTTGTTCGAATGCGATTGTGAGACTCACAACCCGCCTGGCAAGTTTGTCTCCGACGTGCCCGAGAACCGGTACCCTGAAAGACAAATCCAAAGTGGTGCCTCTGGCTTCTTTACTCTCGGCGCGGGCATGGCCTTCACTGTCTGCTCCACTAGGGAAAACTCTGGGAGAGAACCGGCCCCTCTTATCATGCGGGGTGAGCTGGGGAAGCTCGTCCCGGGTGTTTCCCAGTTCGCTACCGTAAATCGGCTCAAACGCGCCTGTCTCGCGCTCTGGATCGCTTAGGATGCATTGGTTTGGCGGGCTCGGGTTAGCGGAACAAGCACTAGGGGCCCATTTGGGTGCTTCCTTGACGTAGTATGTGATTTGTTGATGAACTGGGGGAGTAGAACTCTCGACCGCCAAGGTGACCTTGATCTCTTCGTCGTTCTGCACCTCGCTGAGTCGTTGCCTGAGTTGCTCGGTGACCTTTTTCTTTTCGAGAGCCGGATCGATGGCAGAGCTGGCAGTACGGACGATAAGGCTAAGAAAGAAGAGAGTAAGGCTCGGAATAATGATGAGCAGTTGGACCTGCTCGGACTGCTGAGCTAGTAGGCGCTGTAGTATCCCTTTCCATCGCTTCATAACCACTCCAGGTGTGAAACCGCCTTCTTCAGTAACTTGGCCCTCAAACTATGTGCAGGGGCTGTCTCGCCCAACGCTTCCTCTCCGCACCACGGTTCGGTAAGCCGATTCTGTTACAACAATCCACTTTGCGGCTGTATGTGAAAATTGGCTCCTGTCCTACCAGTGACTGTCAGAACCCACAAACGCTGTCATCAGGTTTTTGTTTGCGGCAGCACCGCCTGCACGAAAACCTAATCCAATAGCGAGGGAACACTAGTAGTGAATATACGCCCGCACGGTGAAGATGCCGGAGTGCTCTGTCGAAGTGCGACAACTCGTCGCCTGCCGAAGAAATGAAAGTCGACGGCCACCGCCACTTTTCCCCAGGAAGGAGACGGGACTTGCGTTCTTGTTGGGCTGCTCTCGCCGTTCTGTAAGACGCCTCTGGTGGTCATACGGTTTTCGTCTGTTGTTTGCGATCATATCTCGCTCCTGAGCGATGAGTTGTCGCAAAGGCCGCCCTTCTATATGTCAGATGAGAGAAGATGTCAAGTCAAATGTAGCGGGTGCTAGGGCAAAGATGCATTTTGCGCTTGTGTCAGAACTTGTTCCAAACATAATGTTCATCACAAAATATTATAATTTTTTACTCTCGAAGTGCTCCATACACGACTTGAATGAAGAGAGAAAGAAGGTAGGCCGGAAAAAGCGGAGCGTTTCCGGCATGGACGAGCACGCCGGGAACGGCTGAGAAAACGGTAGGTCTCCGCGCTCAAATGAAAACCGCTGTAGGTTTGAAAACCGGGAACTACAGCTCCTAAAGCAAGCTCCTCTAATAGCGACTTCGCACGCTGTTGGTGTGAACGCCAAGTGAGCGTATCGTGCCTTCCTTTACTTGCCTCTGTGATTTTGCGTAGTATGGCAAGCGACTCGTCCAGGGAAAAGGAGGACGGTATGGACCAAGGCGTTCAGAACCCCCTTG
>JBGPOI010000453.1:0-4407 GCA_041487975.1 Binatia bacterium
AGCAGACGTCCTTCTTCGCTCCGTTCGCCCCCGTACAGCGCGATCGACTCAGCGTTGTCGCGCAGGCGGACCAGGGCATGGCGAAAATCCGCCTCGCGGCGCCGCTGCGTAAAATTGATGCCGATGAGCGGGCGACCGATCACGATGGTGAGCAGCGACCCCATGGCCACGCAGGCCGCGAGCACACCCACGAGGCTCGGCGAGATGAGCCAGAGGACGACGATGAAGGAGGCGCCGGTGACGAATCCCCACAGGACCTGTAATACGAACGAGACCGTGAACCCGGCGAAGGCATTCAGATCCTCACTGATGCGCTGGTCGGGGTTATCAACGCCGGGGTCTGAGCTGATCCGATAGAAGGCGCGGTCGTGGAAGCTGTGGGACAAGAACTGTTCGGTCAGCCATTGTCGCCAATGGATCATCAGTTTTCCGACCACGTATCCGTCAACCGCGATGATCGGCGCCGCCACGACATTGTAGATCAAGACGAGAAGCCCTGAGTGGAAGAATTCTGGCGCGTTCTTGCTGGTCAACGCCGTCATCATGTCCCGATTGACGTAACTGAACACCACGTTTGCGCCTTTGACCGCGCCACTCAACAGCAGCGTGCCGGCCAGCAAGCCGAGCGCGACCCATTTCTGGTCTGATACCCAGTACGGCTTGGCCAGTTTCCAGAGCCTCCGCCAAAACAACCGGTCGAATCTGTTCATCGCCTCCTCCCAAGATCGGTGCGGTTCGACGCAGCTTAGAGCGGGTGTTGACGGGCCAGAGGGAGGACCAGCATCGTTTTACAAGACCGCACGCTCAAGTTCCTCCTGCCCGCTGAACTGGGTGCGGTAGAGCGCGGCGAACGGCCCTTGCTGGCGCATGAGTTCGGCAAAGGAACCCTGCTCGACAATCTGCCCACCCCGCACCACCAGAATCACCGTGGCGCGCCGTACGGTGGATAAACGATGAGCGATAATAAACGTCGTGCGACCGGCCATGAGCCGCTCACACCCTTCCATAATTAAGGCTTCGGTTTCAGCATCCACCGAAGACGTAGGCTCATCCAGGATCAGGATCGGGGCGTCCCGCACGATCGCCCGAGCGATGGTCAAGCGCTGACGCTCCCCTTCGGACAAGGTTGCTCCCTGCTCGCCTATGATGGTGTCGTACCCCTGAGGCAGGCGCATGATCATCTCGTGGATCCGGGCCAGACGGGCGGCCTGTTCAACCGCCTCAGGTGACGCTCCGGGCCGTCCATAGGCAATGTTCTCACGCACAGTGATAGGAAAGACTAAAGGCGGCTGGAGCACCATAGCGATCTGCTGGCGTAAGGACGCCAGGGTGAACTCACGCACGTCCGTGCCATCCAGCAAGACCCGTCCCGCTTGCGGGTCGTAAAAACGCGGCACGAGACTGACCAGTGTGGATTTCCCCGCGCCGCTCGGACCGACGATCGCGACCGTCTGGCCTGGAAACACATGCAAATTTACGCCTTGCAGGACCGGCTGGCCTGGAGTGTAGCCAAAGGTCACGTTCTCGAACACGATCTCCCCTCGGATCCCGGTCTCCGCCGCGATGCGTTTGCCCTCAGGCAAATCTCGCTCAATCGCCAGAATCTCGAGCACTCGCATGAATCCGGCTTTCCCCCCTTCAATCGACCCCAGTGTCTGGCTGATTGTGTTAATCGGTCCATACAGCGAGGCCAGGTAGGCCGTGAAGACGACTAGTTCACCCACGCTGAGCGTACCGGCAAGCGCGTGGCGGGCGCCGACCCACACCACGAGGGCGGTGCCAAGGGCGATGACCACGTTGACCGCCCCTGAGTAGAACGCCTGGAGATTGTATAGCCGCAAGCTGGCCGAGAGGCTCTCCGTGCTGGCCGCCATAAACCGTCGGTGCTCTTCTTCTTCCTTGGTGAACGCCTGGATCACGCGGATGGCCGACATGGTGCGTTGCACCAGCGCATAAATAGCGCTCTCTCGCTCGTGCGCGACCGTTGCCGCCGCAGTGATATGCGCACTCATTAGCGAAATCGTCACAAACAAGAGGGGACAGACGCCCAGCGCCAGCAGTGTCAACAGCCAGTCGAGTCGGAGCATTACCAGGGTCATGCCGACTAATAAGACCAGTGAGGTGACGATGGGAAAGACTCCATTCATCGTCAAGGTCTGGATCGAGTAAGCGTCAGCGGTTACCCGATACAACAGGTCTCCGACTTGACGGCGGTTGTGAAAGGCCAGCGAGAGACGTTGCAGGTGGTTATACAGCGCGCTGCGCAGGTCGTTCACCAGGCTCTGCCCAATGCGGATGGTCGTGTAATTGTTCAGCATAGTGAGAGCGCCGAGCACGATGTACACGACGACAAGTCCAACGCAGGCAGCAAGGAGCAGGGTCGCGCGCGACCAGTCGGCCACAAGGGACCACGACAACCGCTGTCCACCGAGGACGTTGTCGATAATGACCTTCAGTGGCCAAGGCTTCAGTAATTCAGCCCCGCCGATGAGCACGACTTGGGCGAGGGCGAAGCCGAGCGTGGCACGGTAGGGCCGCAGGGCAGCGAACACCTGCCGTCTGAGCGAGATAGTCATAAACCTCAGGCTTTCCCGTTCTCAGAGACCGGGGAGAGGCCGATCGGCTGAGCCACGATTTCCCGCGCGTGGTGCATCCCGCGACCGGGACGAAAGTTTTGGTACTGTCGCAAACTTTCTGGACCACACCAGATCTCGAGATCCACAAACGATTGCACCCCCATATGTGTATATAACTTTCTGTGAATATCAACTTTGCGACAGTCCCAGTGGTTCCCCGCCCTAGTACGCACCGTCACAGGAGCGGCTACCACCGGAGTATGGATCTGTAGTCTGGATCTCTATCGTCGTACCGTCCCCCATATCCGTCACGGTCGTGATGGTCGCGGTGCCATTCCGCCAGGCCCTCGTGGAACCGGCGGCCTTCTGCCTGGGGGTATGGCTCCTCATGAAATTGCTCATGCGTAAGGCCGAAGTTATTATGGAAGCGATCATGGTGGGTAGTGCAGGCACTGAGAGCGTGTCCGTTCACGGGGCGAACAGCAGTGGGAGTACTAGCTAACTTGCTGTTTGCGGCAGCAGCGAGGGCGGCGGAGTCTCTGCATACAACGCTTGGCAGCACCGCGTGAGGTAGTCCAAAACGTTGCGCTCTTGTTGGCGACAGGTCGCCACCACTGTCAGGACGTTCTCCACAAAATGACTCCCGGCGACACTGTCCGTCCCGTAGCTGGTCTTGCGCCATTGCACGGCGTGGCGCAGGGCCCGCTCCGCCGCATTATTGGTGGGGTCGATCCCCGGCACGCGTACGAACGTCCACAGCGCCGCCTCGACCTTCAGCAGTTCCTGGCACGTGGCGGCAGTCTTGGGACAGGCACAACGAGCACCACGGACCAATTCCTCGCGAAACACCCCGCCCAGCCACCTCCCATAGCGCTGGAACGTCGCCCGGCTCCAGATGCCATCTCGCACCCAGTACCACCACCCAAAGAGCACGTCCGCCTGCTCCAACAGGACCTCCCCCACGGGGGTTGCGGCTCCCCCCCGATCGATCATGGCCTGGAAATCCCGCCGGAGATGCGCCCAGCAAAGCTGACGGCGGGACAGCGGCTGCCCGTTGTACGCCTTGGCCCGATCGCTGGTCAGCACCCCGCCATACTCCTCGCCCACCAGCTCCCACAGAACTTTCGCACCCCGCGAGGCCCGAATGCAGAATACACTCACCCACGGCGTCACGGCCACCCACAGCCACGCGCGACGTTGCTGCTGGCGCCAGGAAGTCTCGTCCACATTGGCGTCCTGTCCCTGGACATAGGTGCGCGCCTCCTGCACCGGCGACTCCAAGGCGGTGGCTAGGGTCTGCTCGACCTGACAGATCTCTCCCCGCGCGATCGGTACTCCCAACACCTCCGTGCAGAAGCTGGCCACCATGCGCTTGCTCATCCGATACGCCCCACTGCACAGCCCCACCAGACTGGCCAGGCGCGGGCCGTAACTGCCTGGGGGCACTCCCGGGGGCAGCCTCCCACAGGTCGTGATGCCACAGCGGGCACAGGGCAAGCGCTGCAACTGGTACTCCGTCACCTGCGGGACAGGCGGGGGGACCTCAATCACTTGGTGACGGTGGGGGTGGGGGTCCGTGCCCGCCAACACCTCCCCACAGCGCCGGCAGTGCGTGGGCTTGCGCACCACTACGTCATCGACTTCTTCCAGCGGCAGTAACGCTCGTTGATGGACAGGATGCCCCGGCTGGCCCCCGCGGTTGCGCCCCGATGGCGCCCGGGGGGGCTTGCGCTTGACGTGCGGCCCATCGGACGAGGGTGGCTGCGAGGAGTTCTGCGAAGTCTGCCCAAGCCGGGCTTTCAGCTCCGCGACTTCAGCCTCCAGCCTCCCT
>JBGPOI010000454.1:0-4404 GCA_041487975.1 Binatia bacterium
AGGGAGGAGATCAGGTCTAGCGTGGAATAATCGCTCCAGTGCAGGTCTTCGAACCATAGCACCAGCCCGCGCTCGGCTGTCAGCGCTTCCAGCGCTTCAGTCATCTCCCGCAGCATTCGCTCTCGTGTGGACCCCTGCACCTTGCGCTGCAGCGCCTCCAACTCCGTAGCATCGAGCAGCGCGGGCATCTGCACTAGCCAGGTTGGTGCGTACTGGCGGAGCACCTCAACGAGGCGCTCATGCCCAGGTTCCCGACACAGCCGCCCGAGCGCCTCCAGCACCGGCAGATAGGCTTCCCCTGCCCCGTAGTGCTCGATGCACTGTCCGCGCCCAATCCACAGCTGCCCCTCGACGGTGGCACTATGCAGAAAGGTCTCGATGAGCGTGGTCTTGCCAATGCCCGGCTCCCCCGTCACGAAGACGATGTGCCGCTCGCCGCTTAACGCTCTCTCTAACCACTTGTGTAGTTGTGCAAGCTCAGGGTCTCGCCCCACTAGGCAAGTTGTCAGTTGCCAGTTCTCAGTTGCCAGTTGCTGAGGAGGACTACTGACTACTGGATACTGACTACTGGCTACTTTTCCAATGAACCGAAACCCCCGCCGATGCACCGTCTCGATGTACTGCGGGGCTTGTGGCGCATCCCCTAACGCCTTGCGAATCTCACCAATGCAGGATGCCAGCGCCCACTCGCTCACCACCGTGTCCGGCCACACCACACCGAGGAGCTGGTCTTTGGTCACCAACCGCCCGACGTGCTCCACTAAGTAGCGCAAGACCGCGAAGGCTTTCGGCGTCAGTTTCAGCCGGTGCTCTCCACACCACACCCACTCGTTTTCTACATCTACACGCAAGGGTGCGCCTGGAGGCTGGTTCCTCGCCTTCATAAGTCTCTCAAAGAAATCCCCAAGAAATCCCCAAGTTTTCTCATGACTTCTCCCCCTTGTGATCGTTATCCTTCTGGCACATGAGCGGCGTGGGTGCAAGAGAACCGCGCCCTGCAGGGCCAAGAGAGATGGAACAACAGGACTCTGAGGGAAAACCTTCCCTACCGGTACGGCGAGCGTTTGTGGTGCAGTTCCGGACAGAGGCAGACGTGGAACGGGGGTGCTTCGAGGGACGGGTGGAGCATGTCGTGACGGGCCAGGCCAGCCTGTTTCACTCGCTCAATGAACTGCTGGCGTTCTTTGCGCAGGTCCTGAGCCGGGTGCGCACCGAGCCGCCAGAGGAGCCCTAGCGGAACCCGGTCATGAGCGGGTCGCTGTCCGCGTGGTCGCAGGAAAGGAGGTGATGTCCCTTGAGGGTCGGAGTGCCTCTTGAATACTGGAGATAGATACAGAAACGGAGAAGTAGATTCAACTCAACACCGGAAAGGATATTCGTATGAAGAAGTTTCTCTACTCACTCAGCGGCTTGGGACTCGTCTCGCTCCTTATCCTGGGAACCTCGGCCAGCAGCACGCACGCCGAGAACAACAAAAGTCCGCTACGAGGAGCTTGGAGTTTCAGCGAGTTTGTTCCCGCGACCCCAGCCTTCGGGACGCCGACCCCAATTCCCACTGCCTCTGCCGGCTGGCTGTCTATGAATGAGGACAATAGTTTTATCGGGCACACGGTAGTCAACACCGGCCTGGACGCTCCTCTTGGACCAGTGCTCGAATTTAACCTTAACGGGAGCTGTACGTTTCGACCGGGAGGTATCACGAATGGCATGGACTGCACGATTGATGTCCCAGCGATTCCTGCCTCACTCGGACTGTTCTGTGTGGCAATGGCAGGCCGCGGGGCGTGTTTTGACGAATTCCGCTGCGTCAGAACGACCGCGCCAGGAGTGCTGTTAATCGAGTTCAAGCGACAGAGTTCCGGCACGTGCCACTGAGGAGCCTGACGTCATGGAGGGGCCTGCGCTTGCAAAGCCTTGTGCTTGTTATTGCGAGCGCAGCGAAGCAATCCCCAGCGATTCCTCGCCGCGTTCGGAAGGTTGTGAACACGAACAACCTGTGTGATGAAGACAACGAAAGGAGGCAGTTACCATGAAGACAGTAGGAAAACTTCTGTTACTGGGAGTCGTTATTGCTATCGCCAGCCCTGCCCTGGCGGATAACGTGAAAAAAGTAAACTGCAACAAAGGACAAACGGTCACGAAAGCTCTGGAGAAAGCCGACCCAGGCGATACGATTCTCGTCACGGGGACCTGCACCGAAAGAGTGACCATTACTACAGACCGGCTCACGCTGGACGGGCAGGGCAGCGCGACCCTCGACGGGGGAGGCGGCGGCCCGATCGAGCTCTCAGGCGTGGTCACGATCGATGGCGCCCACGGTGTGACCATCAAGGGGTTCACGGTACAGCACGGGCCCGGCGAGGGGATCATCGGCCTGCACGCCGCGGCCTTCACCGTGCAGAACGCGACCGTGCAGGACAATGCCGGAACGGGCATCGCCGTGGGTGGAGGCTCGACAGCCGACCTGGCGGACTGCACCACCCAAGGCAACGCTGTTGGCTTTCCCACTGGCGTGGGCCTTGATGTGTACACCGGCTCGACCGTCATCCTCCGCGGCACCATCATCATCGCTCAAAACCCAGGGTCCGGCGTAAACCTGTTCGGCGATTCGACGCTGGAGCTGCGTGGCGCGACGGTACAGGTGACCAACAACGGGGACATCGGCATCGTCGTCGGCGCTGGCTCCAGTCTGACCAGCTTCCTGTTCACGGCAGCGCAGGGAAGCACGCTGACCATAACCAACCACGGCTTCGCGGGCCTCATTGTCTTCAACGCGGCTCTCGAGCTGTACGCCACCAACAGTACTATCAGCGCCGCGAACAACGGCATCGGTATCTATCTCCCGCTCAATGGGCAAATTACGAATACGAGCCCGTTCGGCGGGGCCGCGTTCCTCCTCGAGAACAACGGCGTCGGGCTGCAATTCGAAGGGGGGTCCGGTGCCCAGCTCGTGGGAGGACCGCTCACCGTTCGGAACAATGGCACCGGGATCCTGGCGGATGGCGCTGGCACTCTGACTCTTGTCTCGGCCCCGCCGGGTGCGTCCACCATCCAGAACAACACTGGCACCG
This sequence comes from Binatia bacterium, assembly GCA_041487975.1. Taxonomy (GTDB): domain Bacteria; phylum Desulfobacterota; class Binatia; order Bin18; family Bin18; genus JACQEL01. The sequence continues at coordinate 3,072 of JBGPOI010000454.1, forward strand.
ACGTGGACCTTAAATTCGGGACCCGCGCGACCTTGGACGGGGTCGCCGTTGGCACTATCACCTGCGATGCGACGGTCCTGAGCCGCGGTAGCACCGTGTGTCCATAGGAAAGAGATGGAGGGCGGACAGTGCCCACCCTCCTCAACTTTTCGCGTGACTCTGAGGAGCAAAAGGGCGAAGGGCCAGCATTCCTCACGACGAGAAAGTGGGGGGGTCCTTGCCGCAATCGCGACAGCACTGCCGGTCAGACTGAGTTGTGAAGGAGGGCCGCCGATGACTTTCGATGAAGTACTGGTGCAGGTGCAGAAGCTGCTGGAGCGTGAAGGGCGGGTGGCCTATCGTATCCTGAAGCGACGGTTCGAACTGGATGACGAGGACCTGGAAGACCTCAAGGCGGATCTCATCGATGCCAAACGCGTAGCCGTCGATGAGGAGGGCAAAGTCTTAGTCTGGACCGGGGGTATGGCAAAGGAGGAAACGGAGAAACGAGGAATCGGAGAAACGGGGAAAGGAGCAGAAGAACAACAACCAATTCAGACTCTAGACCCTAGACTCCAGGCTCTCGACTCTTCGCGCGGAGCGCGGGAGGCCGAGCGGCGTCAGCTCACCGTAATGTTCTGTGATGTGGTGGGTTCGACTGCACTCTCCGAACGCCTCGACCCCGAAGAACTCCGCGAGGTGATGCAAGCCTATCAACACGCCTGTGTGGAGGCCATCTCCCGCTTTGACGGGCATGTGGCGAAATATCTCGGCGATGGGGTGCTGGTCTACTTTGGCTATCCGGTGGCGCACGAAGATGATGCCCAGCGAGCGGTGCGGGCCGGGCTGGGCATGGTCGCGGCAATTCAGGCATTGCCGCGACCGAACATCCGGTTACTCCACCCGCTGCAGGTCCGTGTTGGCATTCACACGGGGCTGGTCGTCGCTGGCGAGATGGGGAGCGGGGAGTATCGCGAACAGCTGGCTATTGTGGGCGAGACGCCGAACATTGCCGCTCGGCTGCAAGAGAAAGCCCTGCCCAACAGTGTGGTCATCAGTCCTACGACCTATCGTCTGGTAACAGGCTTGTTTACATGCCAGGATCTGGGGCCTCAGCCGCTCAAGGGTATTTCCATTCCGCTGTCTGTGTATCGAGTCGTGCAGGAAAGCGAGGCGCAGAGCCGTTTTGAGGTGGCGGTCAGTGCCGGCTTGACGCCGCTCATCGGCCGCGAGCACGAACTGGGGTTGTTAGAGGAGCGGTGGGAGAGAGCCAAGCAGGGCGCCGGGCAGGTGGTGCTACTCAGTGGCGAGGCCGGGATTGGCAAATCCCGACTGGTGCAGGTGCTCAAAGAGC
>JBGPOI010000455.1:0-4397 GCA_041487975.1 Binatia bacterium
ATCGAGGTGTCGGCCGCACCATAATAGAGCCGGATATTGCCGTTTGTCGGATCCAGAATGACGCCGCAGGGGAAGACGACGTTGCCTACATCTCCCACGCGCTCATAAGGGGCGGACGCGCCGAAAACAGATTCATCACTCCGCCGGATAACTCTGGAGGGGTCCTCCAGATCCAGCAGCGCCAGCCCCAACCGATAGAGACATCCGACATCTGTCATGCGCACGCCGTGATAGATGATCAGCCACCCCTCAGCGGTCTCAATAGGCGGCGGCGCAAGCCCTATCTTATTCGCATCCCACCACGCCCCATGCCGCGCTTCGATCAGCACGCGATGGTCACCCCAGTGCTTGAGGTCCGGCGAAAACGATATCCAGATATTTCCCTCCCTAGATGGATAGTGCGTAATCGGGCGATGTAAAAGCGCCCAGCGACCGCCAAACCGCCGTGGAAACAGCGCTGCATCCTTGCTGTCCGGGGGCATTAGGGTGCCTTTGCGCTCGAATTCGCAAAAGTCGTGGGTGAGCGCCAGCGACACTAGCGGCCCGCCGGTCGAGAACGACGTGTAAACGATGGCGTAGCGACCTAATTCCTCCACCCAGGTGATGCGTGGGTCTTCGAGGCCCCACGCTTCTTCTGGGAAGTGTTCGGGGTCGGGCAATAGGGTGGGCTGCGGGGCAATCTGCCAGTCATCCACACCATTGGCGGAGCGGGCAACACAAAAGTGGGAATGGCCGCGCCGGTCCTCCACGCGGCACAATAGCAGGGTGATTCCATCTGGTAGCAACGTGGCACCCGGGTTAAACACGCTATTGGCCGGATAGGGCCAACCGGCGACGGTCAAGATGGGATTGAGCTGATGACGGCGAAAGAGTTCGGGGTGTTGATTGCTCATTGAGATCGTGTCTTTAGAGATTAGAGGGCATTCTCAGCCAGGCGCAGCTCCAGCAAGGCCTGGAGAAAGGCTAGCGTAGACTCTGCGCCTTGATTCTCGTTCGGGCGGTCGGGATGCAGACCGTCTCGACAACCGCCCGTTGTCGGGTCGTAGAGGGGAAGGTTCAGGTCGTTGCGTCCGAGGAACCACTCGAAGGCGCGTCGGGCTTCCTTGCCCCAGCGCTTGTCTCCCGTGATCCGGCCTGCTTCGAGGCAGGCGGATACCATGGCTTGAGCCTCCACCGGCTGTTGATCGAAGCGAGCACGCTTACCGCCCTGGTGATAAAAACCGTTGGATCCGATGGGGACAAAATGACCCCCAGCCTCTTCAGCGCGCTGCAAGTCAGCCAGCCAACTGAGCGACTCCAGGCCGGCCTCGGTCATTGCTTTATTCGGCATCGATTGGCCGCACATGAGCAAGGCATGAGGCAGCGCGGCGTTGCAGTAGGTCAGCACGTCTTCGTACCATCGCCATTGGTCCGAGCGACGGCTTTGATACAACGCCAGCAGCCACCCGGCCAATTCCTCCCGGACCTGGCTCGCCATGCGGTCACCGGCAAACCGCTGTAGATACTCGTGGATGCCGATGAGCGCGAAGGCCCAGGCCCGTGGGCTGGTCGTGTCGAGAATGGCGGGCAAGGCCTGCTCGAACAACCAGCCGGCCATACTGTGGAGAGCCGGCGTGTTAGAGCGGCCCAACACGGTGCCCAACGCCCACAACGCGCGGCCGTAGCTGTCGTCTGACCCGCGATCTTCCAGCCAGTGGCGCTGGTAATCCATAAAGTTGCGAAAGCGGCCGGTCTCAGCATTGAAGGCATACCAGACGAAGGCGAGATAACGGGAAGCCAGTTCCAATGCCTCTCCGTTGCCGAGTTCCTCCAGAAGAGTGCTCACCATCAGAGCGCGGGCGTTGTCGTCAGTGCAGTAGCCCTGATGATAGTTGGGCACAGTGAATATGGCGTGTTGCAACATGCCGGTGTCGTCCGTCATGTGGCGCAAGTGACCGAGTTTGAGGGGGGGCAGGTCGCCCGGACGTTTGTCTAGCGCTTTGACCGTGAAGCCGGGAGGGATGAAATGCCGGCGTTCGGCTCGGGCGCGTCCAAAACTCTCCATGTAGCGTCGCGCCACCTGCGGCCAGATCATCTTCCGCCCAAACAGATAGGCGCGCTTGCGCATGGCGTGGCGTTTGGCCTCGTTGTCCAACAGGTTAATCACTTGCTCGGCCAACGCTGCCGGATCACGGAACGGCACCAGCGCTCCCCGTTCTTCGGCCAGCATCTCTTCGGCATACCAATACGGCGTCGAAATCACTGCCTTGCCCGCCCCCAGTGTGTAGGCCAGTGTGCCAGAGACGATCTGCGCCGGGTTGAGATAGGGCGTGATGTAAATGTCCGCCGCGCCGATGAACTCAACGAGTTCCTCCAGACTAACGAATCGGTTGTAGAAGATCACTTGACCTTCCACGCCTTTCTCTTGGGCCATCCATTGCAGGGATAGCCGATACGTTTCGCCGTCGAGCCGCTTGACGTGGGGATGGGTCGCGCCGAGGATGATGTACACCACGTTCGGATAGCGGGCCAAAATGGTGGGCAGGGCGGCGATGACATTTTCGATCCCTTTGTTCGCTGAGAGTAATCCAAAGCTGAGTAAGACGATTTTGCCCTCGACTCCAAACAGGTCTTTGTGGAAACTCGGGTCTACAAATGGTACATCGGGGATGCCGTGTGGGATCAGATCAATCTTCTCCGGCAGCACACGATAGATCTCTTGCAAGAATTCCGCGCCGCGCTTACTCATGACGACCAACCGATCTGACAGGGCCGCGACTTCTTCTAACACCCGTCGCTGATCTGGGTCGGGGTCCTGCAAAATGGTGTGCAAGGTCGTGACGATGGGCATGCGCAATTCACGTAAGAGGGCCAGGATGTGACTGCCCGCCCGCCCACCGAAGATGCCATATTCGTGTTGCAGGCACACGAGATCTACATTGTTGGTATGCAGGAAGTCGGCGGCGCGGAGATAAGAGTCAATATCCTTTTCCGTCAGTTCAAATCGAACGCGGGTCGGATAGGCGTAGCCGGTCTCAATGTCGTTGACGGGCAGGGCAATGCACGTTGTTTCACCGTATTCGGCAGCGACGGCCTCACACAAGTCGGTGGTGAACGTGGCGATGCCGCACTGGCGCGGCAAGTAGTTGCCGATGAACCCAATGCGGTTGATCGTTGAATTGGTTGGACTGTGTTCCATGACGAACATTTCCTTCCTGGCAACCACTACACTCTCCTTCTAGTTATTTCCTAGCCAATGAACGCAAAGAGGCGGTTATCCTAGGGACCGCCTCCGCGATACTCGGAAAAGATTGACCGAGTGTCTTCTATTTGGATGTTGGGCCGCCAGTCGTTACATCATCAACCACTACACCAGACGGCTAGGATTATAAGGATACCTCACTCCTCGATTAATTTGCGCCACTTTGGGGGGGGAAACCAGGGAGTCAGACTTCTACGTCTCAACAATTTAGCAAGAAAGTCAAGAAATAGAAGTCAGACCCCACAGCACCCCACGTGGTGAGAGCGAGGAGCAACCGTCCAGTGTCACACGCGAGAAAGATGCTGCCCGCGCCTCCATACGCTCCCCAGAACCCGGTTCGCGCGAGCGCGTCTGCGTGCGTCCAGTCATCAACGAAATGCACAATCTGGTCTTTCACCTTGCTCATAACTATGATGCTCTCCTCCGTAACAGCGCGCTGGCGGACCAGCCGCCCGTGGCACCCACTGAGTTAGGGTTAGCGAGTTAGGTCTTGCATTATCACATTTAGCGGGGATTATTGAATATTCTTGCGATTTGATTGGAGGGCAGGCATGGCGATCAAGACAATCACCCACTATTTCGACTACAAAAGTCCCTATGCCTACCTCGCTCAGGAGGAGACCTATCGCCTGCAAGATGACTTCGACGTGCGGGTTGATTGGTTGCCCTATACCCTGGATATCCCCAGTTACCTTGGCGCGGCCGAGGTCGATGAGACCGGGCGCGTCCTCCGTGAGACCCGGAACGCGCATCAGTGGCGCAGGGTGAAATACAGTTACATGGACTGCCGCCGCGAGGCCAACCGGCGCGGATTAATTATCCGAGGGACCCAGAAAATCTTCGATTCCTCGATTGCGCACATCGGCGTGCTCTACGCTAAACGCCAGGGCAATTTTCGTCCTTATCACGACACAGTCTACGAGCGCTTCTGGAAGCGGGAGCTTGATATCGAGAATCCCCACCTGATCAAGCAGGTTTTGCAGGAAGCAGGACTCGACGCTTCTGGCTTCCTTGGCTATGTACACGGGGAAGGTCGGCAAGAGCACGACCGGATTCGCACGCAAGCAGAGGCATTGGGCGTGTTCGGGGTACCCAGCTATGTAGTAAACGGCGAACTCTTCTGGGGAGCCGAGCGTATCGTCCGCGTGCGCGAGCG
>JBGPOI010000456.1:0-4392 GCA_041487975.1 Binatia bacterium
CGCCAGCAAGACCGTCACGTGTTGGACTACCTCACCCGCTGCTGTCAGGCATTGTATACAGGGGCTCCGCCTCCCTCTCTGCTGCCGCAAACAATGAGTTAGCTAGCACTATTCCTGCTGTCCACCCCATGAACGGGCACGAAAGTCACAAGGGGCAAAACCCTACCCCTCGAAGTAATGCAACAGATTGTGGCCAAGACCGATGGGGTGCCGCTGTTTGTCGAAGAATTGACCAAGATGGTGGTGGAATCTGGGTTGCTGTAGGAAGAGGCCGACCGTAACGTAGGGGCACGGCGCGCCGTGCCCCTACCAACGCTAGGCATTCCCGCCACCCTGCACGATGCACTCATGGCGCGTCTTGATAGGCTGGGACCGGCCAAAGAGATCGCCCAACTGGGCTCCACCATCGGGCGGGAGTTTAGCTATGAGCTCCTGCAGGCGGTCTCCCCGCTCGACGAAGCGACGTTACAGCAGGGGCTGAAGCAGTTGGTTGCGGCGGAGCTAGTGTATCAGCGGGGGCTGTTGCCGCAGGCACACTACCTCTTCAAGCATGCCCTCATTCAGGACACGGCCTATCAGTCCCTACTAAAGAGCACTCGGCAGCAGTATCATCAGCAAATTGTGCAGGTTATGGAGGAGCGGTTTGCAGAGACCAAAGAGACCCAGCCTGAGCTGTTGGCTCGTCACTACACCGAGGCAGGCCTCAGCGCGCAGGCGATTCCCTACTGGCAGCGGGCGGGGGAGAGAGCGAGCCAACGCGCGGCTTACGTTGAGGCAATTAGTCACCTCACCACAGGGCTGGCGTTGCTCCAGACCCTGCCGGACACTCCCGAGCGCACCCAACAAGAGCTGGATCTACAGATTACTCTCGGTCCGATTTTGATGAATACCAAAGGCTATGGAGCCCCGGAAGTGGGAAAAGCTTATACCCGGGCGCGGGAGCTGTGTCAGCAGATAGGCGAGACTCCTCAGCTCTTCTCTGTGCTGTATGGGCTGTTTGCATTTTATTGTGGACAGATGGAGCACAAGACGGCGCACGAACTAGGGGAGCAACTCCTGCACCTGGCCCAACGCCTGCAAGACCTGGATCTCCTCCTGGAAGCCCATTATGTACTAGGGATTGCCTCGAATATGCTTGGAGAGTTTGCCTCTGCCCGAGCGCACCTGAAGCAAAGCATTGCCTTGTACGATCCCCGAAAGCACCGCTTCCATGCTTTTGTTTATGGACAGGACCCCGGGGTGTGTGCTCGGAGCGAGGTGGTCCGGACCCTTTGGTATCTCGGCTATCCGGACCAGGCCCTCAAGACGAGCCACGAGGCATTCATCCTGGCCCAGGAGCTGTCCCACCCCTTGAGCCTAGCTTATGCTCTGGCCTTTGCCACCGTAGTCCATCAGCTTCGCCGGGAGGAGCAAGCAGCCCAAGAGCGGGCAGAGACAGCTATTACACTCTCTACCGAGCAAGGGTTTCTGGACTACTTGACGATGGGAACTATCTGGCGGGGTTGGGCGCTGGCAGAGCAGGGGCAAGTAGAAGAAGGCATGGCGCAGATACGTCAGGGCTTGGCTGCCGGGCATGCCGTTGGGGCCGGAGCGTTACGGCCGTTTTCTCTTGCCCTACTGGCCGAGGCGTATGGGAAAGCGGGACAGACAGAAGAAGGGCTGAGCGCGCTAGCCGAGGCGCTGGCTGTGGTGGACAAAAATGGGGAGCGTGAATATGAGGCGGAGCTGCATCGGCTGAAAGGATCGCTCACGCTTCAGTCCAAAGTCCAAGGTCCAAAGTCCAAAGTCGAAGAGGCAGAGGAGTGTTTTCTGAAGGCCATTGAGATCGCCCGCCGCCAGAGTGCCAAGGCGTGGGAGCTGCGAGCGGTGATGAGTTTGAGTCGGCTGTGGCAGCAACAGGGCAAGACGACCGAAGCCCGCCAGATGCTGGCGGAGATCTACGGCTGGTTCACCGAAGGCTTTGACACGAAGGACTTGCAAGAGGCGAAGGCGATGATTGAAGAATTGAGTCATTGAGAGATTGAGAGATTGAGAGATTGAGAGATGATTGGATTATGAATATGAACACAGCGGAGCGCATTCACGAACAAGTACAGCACTTGCCGGAACCGGCACAGCAAACAGTCCTTGATTTTGTTGAGCAGCTCGCCCGGAGGTTGAGACAGGAAGATCACGACTGGGCAGCGTGGTCGTTGCAAGCCGCGGTGTGGGGTACAGAGGATGACATCTGGCCTGAATACGGAGAAGCGGACTTTAAGGAGAAGTGGCAGTGAGGAAAGCCGGACAGCTTGCCATCGTCCAGTTTCCGACCGTTGCTCTTGGCGAGGGGAAGCCAAGGCCGGTGCTGCTCATCGCGCTGCTCCCTGGCCCGTATGATGACTGGCTGGTGAGTATGCTTTCGACCCAACTGCAACAAGCAGTCGCGGGGTTCGATGAGATGATCGATCAGACTCAGAATGATTTCCAAACTTCTGGATTGAAAGTGGCTAGCGTGATTCGCATTGCGCGTCTTGCGGTTGTCCCAGCGAGTATGTTGGTAGGATCTGTTGGTGAGATCAGCTCGGAACGCTTGCAGCGGATACGGCAGAAGCTTGCGGGATGGGTTTCCAGTCCCTGAGCGGATCACCATTTGACATGACCTCGATAGCCTGATGGCAATATGGCTAATGGTCGCTCCCTGTTCTTGCCATCTGCTATAGAGCGAGCATAGCGAGCGGGCTATATGCTATACGCCAACGGCTGAAAACTGATCGCTGATAGCTGAGCGCTCCCATCGTTATGAGCACCTTCGCGTTCGGCAGCGCGGCACGCCACTCGCCTTTCTCCTCACTTGATGTTCGCGCCAAGCTCGCTATCCTCGCGACCACCTTGGTCTTGGCGTTTTCCTGGGAGAGTCCGGTGCTCAGCGGCACGCTCGCCTGTGGCGTGCTGCTCCTGTGGCCGCTGGCCCGGCTTGCCGGGCGGGATCTCAAGCGCCTGTTGTTCCTCATGTCCCCGTTTCTTGTGATCGTCCTACTGGTGCATGGGGTGTTGAATGAGGTCGTGGGACGCACGACGCTGCTTGGGCCGGTCCCGGCCTGGGTGCCGCTCGTGGGTGGACGGTTGCGCGTGACCAGCGAGGGACTGCTCTACGGTCTCATGGTCATCAGCCGAACCCTGGCCTTGATCCTGATCCTGCCAGTGGTCGTCTTGACTACCGACCCCAACGCTCTGGTGGTTGGACTGGTGCGGCTCAAGGTGCCCTACACCGGGGCCTTTGTCTTCTCCTCAGCTCTACGTTTCCTGCCGCTGGTTCTCGCCGAGGCCGCAGCCCTGATCGAGGCTCAGCGCCTGCGTGGCCTGGCCCTGGAGAAGCTGGGCCTGTGGGCCCGCGGTCGCGCGTATGCGCGGATCGCCGTGCCGCTGGTCTTGGGAGCACTCATCAAGTCGCAGCAGCTCGAAGTGGTGCTGCAGAGCAAGGCCTTCTCTGGCAGCGCAGAGCGCACCTATCTCGTGCCTCTGGAACTGCGTACGCGCGATCGTGTGGTGATTGGCGTCTCCGCCCTGGTGGTGTTTATTGCACTGGTCCTGCGCTTCGCATACGGCGTCGGCGCTTTTCACGGGCCGGTTTAACTCGGTGGTTTTTTCAGCCAACCGACCAGGACGTCGTCCCCTTCCACTCGCACCTCATAGGCCGACACCGAGTGCCCACCTGGATGATCGGGCAGGCCGGTGTCAACACAGTAGGTCCAGCCATGCCAAGGGCAGCGCACGACCTTGCCGGTGAGGGTCCCCGCTGATAGTGGGCCGCCCATGTGTGGGCAGATCTGGTTGATGGCGTAAAAGGTGCCGTCAACGTTAAACAGGGCCATAGGTTTGTCGTGCGCCATCACCTGCTTACCCTGGCCCGGAGGGATCTCGTGGACTGTTGCCACCTTCACAAAGCGTGCCATGGCTTATAGCAGTTTCATACGAATTTGCATTCAAAATGTAGGGGTCCGATTCATCGGACCCACAAAAGGGCTTGATAAATCAAGCCCCTACAAATTTCTGCCAGGATCAAGAAGTCCCGTATGGAATGCAAGATGGTGTGACCTACTTGCAGGCTCGCAGGACGGCGTTGGCTTCGAGCACTTCCAGGTCATGAAAGCCCGCCGCGGTGAGCCAGCCGCTGACCTCACTGAAAGTGTAACAGCGGCCCGCGGCGCTGTGCAGGAGCAGGTTGACCGTAAAGAGCGCACCAAACGCCGGGCTGGTCCGGTCCTCATTCATGAGCACGTCACGCAAAACCAGCTCGCCCCCAGGTTCCAGCGTGCCATAGACCTCAACGAGGCTTCGTTGGTTGGTCTCTGCGCTCTGGCCGTGCAAGACATTTGAGAGGAGTACGAGGTCAAAGCCGCGCGGGAGGGCATC